>JAFGFT010000017.1 GCA_016930935.1 Dehalococcoidia bacterium
CTCTCACGAATCCCTGACGAACTGATACCTATCATCGGGCTGTCCAGTGTGACCACTCTCTTTTCAGATAGCCCTGATACCTTGGCCGCTACTTCACTCAGCTCAGGAAGGTTGGTCCCGATCCTGGGAACGACTACCAACTTTGCTATGGCCACAATCCTCTCAGGGTCCTTCCAAAGAGGAAGCTCAGTGAAGCTGTCACGCCCGAATATGAGGTAGAACTCATCATCCGGAAACTTCCCTCGCAACACCTCAAGCGTCTCCGCTGTGTACGAAGGGCCGCTTCTGTCGACCTCCACTGTGCAGAGCTCAAAGCGTTCATGTTTGGCGATTGCCAGCCTCACCATTTCCACTCTTTCCTGGGCAGGCGTTATGCAATGGCTCACCTTCAGCCAGGGACTGCCAGCGGGCACAAAGAGAACCTTCTCAAGCTTAAGTCGAATCCTTGCCTCTTCAGCTATGAATATGTGCCCTACATGAACGGGATCAAATGTACCTCCGAGGATTCCTATCCGCATGGTTCTCCTTGTTTACAGATAATTGAAGAGGTGAACGATTATAGCATCGAGGATAGTACTGGTAAGGGAGCTACTGAACACAAGAGAGTTTTCAGTTGTGCGAATGACAACTCAACAGGTTGTTGGAAGAGGGGCCTTCAGTTGTTGACGGGATATCAGGGGTCCGCGCTTGCGGGTATCAACAGGTTGTCTACAGGTCTGGTTCCCTGGAGAGTTGGGCGTTGATTCTGGCGACTGCACGCTCAATCTTGGGATTGGATGACATCTCCAGTCTAAACTTGTTGCAGCCGTGGAGGATAGTGGCGTGGTTGCGATTACCTAGCTCACGTCCGATTTCTGCAAGGGAGTGGTTCGTTCTGGCTCGCATGATGTACATCGCCGCGTGGCGAGCAAGCGCTGTCTTGCGGTCACGTTTCTTGCCAAGCAAGTCCTCGATTGAAACGTCGAAGGCGTCTGAGACCGCACTGATGATGGTCTTGCCGTCACCCTTGGCGTTGACGCCTGTAAGAAGAGTGTGGACAGTCTGTGAACAGATGTCTCCTCCGGTCAACTTGGCCTGCGCCGTAAGGTAGACGATGGCTCCTTCCAGTTGGCGCATGTTGCCGCGCACCTCTTCGGCAAGCAAGCGGAGAGAATCTGCGGGTATGACAACGTCCGATTCGGCGGCCCTGCTTTCAAGAAAGCTCAGTCGGGCTTCGTAGTCAGGTGGCTGGATAGCCGCGACCATGCCGCTCTCGATTCTGCTGCGCAGCTTGTCGTTCAACGCCTGGATTTCGCGCGGATGCCTGTCGCCTGTGATGGCAACTTGACATCCTGCCTGGTGGAGTTCGTCGAAGATGTGGTAGAAGCACTGTTGTGTCTGGCGCTTGTTGGCCAGGAACTGGATGTCGTCGAAGAGGAGGACGGCAAGGGTCTTGAACTTTGAGTGGAAGCTCTCGACACGCTTCTGCTTCACAGCCAGAACGAATTCATCCGTGAACCGCTCCGCCGTTGTATACAGTACGGCCCGGCCGCCAAGCCGGGCCGCGTTCCCGATAGAGTGCAGGAGGTGGGTCTTCCCCTGTCCTGTGTCGCTGTATATGTAGAGTGGGTTGAAAGTGTTCGCCGGGTTCTCGCCGACTTCGAGTGCCGTGGCAAATGCGAGGCGATTGCAGCCGCCGACGACGAAGCTATCAAATGTCTGTCTGGGATTCAGCGTATCAGGGATCGATCTGACCGTTGCACCCCCATCAGCGAGCGCGGAAGCCAGTTGTGGTCGGCGCTGCGGGCGGGCTTGGTCTCGTACTACGAACTCGACATCGGTCTCCTCGCCGACCACGTGAGTGAGGGTCTTCTTGACCAGTGAACAGAGGCGGCGCGTGAGCCACTCTGCCACAAACGCGCTGGGCGTGCCAACAGTGAACAGGCTCCCCTCGTGTGATACGCCGTGGGTGCTGCGGAGCCACGTATTGTAGTTGGACCGGCTGACCTGCGTCTGGAGTTCTCCCAGGGCCTTCAGCCAGATGTCTTGCGCCGACTCCAAAGCACCTCCAATAGCATCAATAATGATGCAACGTCACATCACGGAAAGCGGTGGAAAACCTAGGCAAGGGGAGCTGCGATCTGGGATGGTGAAGAGGGGCTCACGGGCATGGAGGTAATCTAGCAAAGGGGTTTTGGCATCTCTAGGGAAGCTTTGACATAAGCGGGACAAATCCCAGAAAATGTCCAAACGTGAACGTACGGATTGTATTCATGGGCACGCCGGCATTTTCTGTGCCGTCTCTGCGCGCACTGGTGCAGGCTGGGCACACTATTGCAGCCGTCTACACGCAACCGGATCAACCTGCAGGTCGAGGGCGAGAACTGAAGCCATCGGCCGTGAAGCAGGAAGCCATCCTACAGGGCATACCGGTCGAAGAAGTGGACACATTGCGCACAGATGAGAGCGTAGCCCGACTTGCATCGTACAAGCCCGACGTGATTGTAGTGGCAGCATTTTCTCATATCCTGCCAACCCGGGTGCTTGAATTGCCCTCTCGCGGCTGTCTGAACATTCATCCATCATTGCTTCCCCTCCATCGTGGCCCTTCACCCATTGCGGCTTCTCTGCTCGCTGGAGACAAGGAAACAGGTGTCACCATTATGCTGATGGACGAAGGTCTGGATACAGGGCCTGTTCTGGCGCAGGACCGTGTTGAGATTGCGGAAGAGGACACAACGGGAAGCCTTACGGGGAGACTCGGCACACTTGGCGCCGGCCTTCTCGTCGATACCATCGCTGGCTGGATACTGGGTGAGATTGCTGCACGCAGGCAGGATGACTCGATGGCGACCTACAGCGAGAAGATTGTCGCGGCGGATGGAGTGCTGGAATGGCGAGAGCCAGCCGAGGTGCTGTGGCGGCGCATCCGGGCGTACAATCCCTGGCCGGGTTGCTACACCATGTGGGGAGAAAAGCGGCTGAAGGTGCATGCAGCGACTGTTGCAGAGGGAGAAGCGTCAACGGCGGTCGGCAGAGTAGTGCCGCTTGGTGGTGGACGGCAGGGTGTGGGCGTGGTGACAGGCAGAGGCATTCTGAAGCTGGAGACTGTGCAGCTTGAAGGCAAGCGACCTGTCGCCGCCGGTGAGTTCATCCGTGGCCAGAGCGACTTCGTGAACTCAATCCTGATATCGTAGAACCACCGTAGAACCACTCATGCCATTCCTTGAGGAGGGCCACAATCATGACGTCAAGACTGCTCGAACCATTTGACCTGGGGAGTCTGTCGCTCCGCAACAGGCTCGTGTTCGCGCCTATCACCACCCGGTACGCTACTGAACGGGGAGAAGTCACCGAACGGCTCAAGGCGCACTATGAAGCGAGAGC
>JAFGFT010000077.1 GCA_016930935.1 Dehalococcoidia bacterium
AAGGAGGTATCGTGCTATGCCCGAGATGCTTGAAGTGAGGTGGCATGGGCGGGGAGGTATGGGTTCCGTGACATCAGCGGAGCTGTTCGCCGACGCAGTTATCGATGAAGGAAGATACGCACAGTCGTTTCCGAGTTTTGGACCTGAGCGGCGGGGCGCACCTGTTACTGCGTTTCTACGAATAAGCGACGAGTTCATCCGTGTACGAACTGACATCGCGAAGCCTGACGTCCTCGTTGTCATTGACCCGAAGCTACTGGACCAGATTGACGTGACGGTCGGACTCAAAGACACCGGAAAGATAATCGTCAATACTTCCAAGAGCGCCAAAGAAGTCAAGGCGAAGTATGGCTTCGGCAAGTGGAAGGTAGCAACCGTGGATGGCATGAAAATTGCCAGGGAAACCATCAAGCTGCCTATCGCCAACACTGCCATGATGGGGGCTCTGGACCGCTTGACAGGGTCAGTCAAGATGGAATCGCTCGAAGAACGCATCCATGAGAGATTTGGTGCGCGGGCGGGAGCCAACATTGAAGCGATGAAACGAGCCTATAATGAGCTCGACATGGAGGACTAGCAAATGGCAAAGAATCAAGTGAGACCGCCGCTGCTCCCGACATGGCAGGAGATGAGCTTTGGCAATATTCTCCCCTACGTAGGTGGAGCCAAGGAATACAGGACTGGCGATTGGCGAGCCGACCGGCCCGTCACAGACAAGAGCAAGTGCATCAAATGCGGCATGTGCTGGCTCCTGTGCCCCGACGCCGCAATCACACAGAAGGAAGATGGCACCTATGAGGCCAACCTCTTCTATTGCAAGGGATGCGGCATCTGCGTTCGTGTTTGCCCTAAAGACGCCATCACGATGGTCGAGGAGGAAGCGTAATGAGCAGACGAGTACCGTTGGAAGGTTCCTTCGCTGCCGCTGAGGCCGCGAAGATGGCTGATGTGGATGTCGTTGCGGCATACCCCATCACCCCCCAAACCCACATCATTGAGCGAATGGCCGAGTTCATCAACAATGGCGAGCTCAATGCCGCGTTCGTCCCCGTAGAATCTGAGCATTCCGCCATGAGCGCCTGCTGGGGAGCCTCCGGTGCGGGTGCACGGACGTTCACAGCCACCGCGTCTCAGGGCTTTTTCCTGATGCACGAGGTGCTCTACTTCGTCGCAGGCATGCGCCTCCCGGTAGTGATGGCAGTCTCCAACAGGGCCGTCGGACCTCCGGCGAACATCTGGGGTGACTATTCCGACGCCATGAGCGCCACCTACACTGGCTGGATTCAGGCGTTTGCAGCCAACAACCAGGAGATTTTCGACATGACGCTGGCAGCCTTCCGCATCGCGGAAGACAAGCGCGTTCTTCTCCCGTTCATGGTTCACATGGATGGCTTCACCCTTTCCCACGTCACTGAGGCAGTCGTTCTTCCCGAGCAGGAAGAAGTTGATGCCTTCATGAAGCCGTACGTCCACCCCTACGTGTACGACACTGACAATCCGTGTTCCTATGGCTACGTTTCAAGCCCCGCCCTCTACGCAGAAGGCAAGAAGGCACAGGACATCGGCCTGCGCGAGTCCGTGGCAGTCATCAAAGAGGTCTGGAAGGAGTTCGGCGACAAGTTCGGCCGGTACTACAACCCGATTGACTCCTACAAAACAGATGGTGCCAAGACTCTCCTGATGGTGACCGGCGCCCTGAGCGAGACCGCGAAGGTTGCAGTGGACAAGAAGCGCGACGAGGGAATGAGCATCGGCGTTCTGACTCTCCATCTGTGGAGGCCGTTCCCGTTTGAGGATCTCTATGAGGCCGTTTCCGGCGCAGAGAATCTCATCGTGTTTGACCGCGCCCCCACGCTCGGCGGTCCTACCGGCCCGATCATCGGCGAAGTCAAGGCAGCCCTGTTCGGCAAACGCAACGACATGAAGGTTGCGGGCATCATCGGCGGCATGTGCGGTCGTAACCTCGAGGTCGAGGAGTTCGAAGAGGTTATCGATCGAGGCTTGGAGATCTGCCGGACCGGCGTGCAGGAAATGGTCGAGACCGTAGGCATAAGGGGGTAATCAACCATGGAAGGTGAATCAATAAAATTCGGTAAGAACCTGGTAACCAAGGAAGAGTTTCTTTCTCCGGGTCACAGGGCATGCCAGGGATGCGGTCTAGCCATCAACATCCGTCTCGCCCTGAAAGTACTCGGCAAAGACACCATTTGCGTCACTCCGGCCAGTTGCTGGTCCGGCGTCGGTTCCTCCTACCCTGACTCAGCGTGGGAAGTGCCGTGGATGCAGAGTCTGTTCGAAAACGCCGCGCCTGTCGCTGGCGGCATTGCAACCGCTCACAAGATCCTGCAGGCGAAGGGCAAGATGGCCCCTCGCAAGGTCAACGTGTGCGTCTTCGCAGGAGACGGCGGCACAGCCGACATCGGTCTTGGTGCAGTTTCGGGTGCAATGGAACGCGGCGAGAACATCGTGTACATCTGCAGTGACAACGAAGCGTACATGAATACCGGTATTCAACGTTCAAGCTCCACACCCTACGGTGCGGCCACAACGACAACGCCGGTTGGCACAGTACGTTCGGGTCAACAGACAGAGAAGAAAAATGTACCCTTCATCATCGCCGACCACAACATACCGTATGTGGCCACCGCGTGCGCAAGTTACCCATTCGACTTCATGATGAAAATCAAGAAGGCCGCTGAGGTTGACGGACCAGCATACATCCATGTGTTCTCGGTCTGCCCAACTGGTTGGCGCGTACCCACCGACTTCACTGTTGACCTTGGCAAGCTGGCCGTTGAGACCAACGTATTCCCTCTCTATGAGGTGGAGAACGGCGTCTACAAGATGAACATGACGCCCGCCAAGCCCAAGCCGGTTTCAGACTACCTCAAGCCCCAGGGCCGATTCCGCCACCTCAAGCCTGAAGAGATTGAGCACATCCAGGCAACGATTGACTGGAATTGGAAGGCTCTGCAGGCCAGAGTGGAGGCCACCAAGGATCTGGCACGGTAGAGACAACAACCAGGAACTCGTCGTAAGCGAGTTCGGGGTGTGGCGCAGTTGGTAGCGCGCATGGTTTGGGACCATGAGGTCGGAGGTTCAAGTCCTCTCACCCCGACCATAGTGACTAA
>JAFGFT010000078.1 GCA_016930935.1 Dehalococcoidia bacterium
AAGAGTGCGGAGATAGTGTCGCAACTTCTGCAGGGCACCTTCCCGAACTACTCCCAGGTGATTCCAAAGAGCTACACCACCCGGGCGGTCGCAGATGTCGGAGAGTTCACGCGGGTGGCGAGGATGTGTTCCGTGTTCGCTCGTGATGCCAGCAACATCGTGCGCATCGGCGTGACGCCGGGTGCAGAGATGAAACCGGGGAAGATAGCCATATCTGCTCAGGCGGAGGAAGTTGGCGGCAACACCGGTGACATCGATGCGCTTGTCGATGGTGATGAGGCGAAAATCGCCTTCAACGTGAAGTACGTGCTGGATATCCTGGCGGTGGTCCGCCAGTCACAGGTTGCGCTTGAGGTGACAACACCTTCAAGCCCCGGCGTGATTCGACCCATCGGCGTGGACAACTATGTACATGTCATAATGCCCATGTTCGTTCAATGGTAGTGGAGTTACGGCGCGCAAGCCGCGTCCGTTTCTGAGAAGCAACACACGGGGATTCGGCCAATCGGCCGGGTCCCCGAAGTCTTTTATGAGATGTGCCGTGCGTCATGTCGCTTCTTGTCTTACTGCCAGCAGTAGGTGTCACCACTGTAGTCCGCAAATGGCTTGTTTGGGTCAGGCGCCAACACCAGCTCTGGATGGAGTAGCGTCTCCTTGAAATCCTGAACTTCCGCAGATGGCATACTGCCCACGACTTCATGGTAGAACGCCTTCACTTCAGGCGCTCCCCAAGCCTTGACCAATTCACTGTATAGCTCTCTGCCTCGCGCCGAGTTGTTCGCCACCACCTCCACACATGCCATCGCGTAGGCCATAGCCTCGCCCGCATCTGGCCAGCGGTGCGCGTGTTCTCCGAACAGTGGCGGGCTCACCGGTTTCGCCTTGGGTGTGTACCTTCTCTTCTTCATTCCAAGGAGGTGGACCTGTCCCAACAGCCCACACTGTCGGCATTGAACAGTTCCAATCTTATCTTCTTGTTGCGGTCCTTGTGCTTCTTGCGCACAGCCTCTTCTACGGTTCTTCCGAACGCTTCCCACTCAGCGCACTTCTTCTGTGTGGGTTCGTGAACGGCCAAAGCAAGCGAAGTCGGCGCAGCAGATACAATAGCGTCGAATATGTGTTGGTCCGAGAGAAGGTCGGCGCGCCACCCGAATACCACCCACGCAGTCCCGCGGTGCACGAGTTCCTGGGAATACACTGTTTTCAGGTAGGGAGACTGAAGTATGGCCTCGAGCTTTCGCTGAGACGACCCTTCGCTCACGAACAATGGGTGATACTGGCCCGTGTCCCATGCCTCAGAAATTCTGTCGAGCAACTGCGTACCATGCTCATTCTGAATCTTGTACTCATTGCCCATGGCATCAGCGCATAGCGCGAGGTGACCATGTGGATAGAAAACCAAAGTGCATGAGGTACCCTCCCTGACCGGTGTTCTTAGAAAGCTGTGGTCGGCCGGAAATGCGCGGAGGCCGTATCCACTTTCCTCGGTCCAACAGTCTTTCAGCCTGTTGCGTCCCAGACAGTCATTCCCCACGAGGACCGCCCAGTACACGACCAAGTCATAGTTGAGGCTGTACACTGTCTTAAATCCGGCCATGAACCGTGCAATCGGTTCGAGCTGTTCGTAAACAGTCTCATGGCTTGGATGGCGCTCACGTACTTCTGCTATCAACGCTTCCTTGATTTCCTCGTACGCGTCGCCGATAATCGCGTCCGAGACCCCAAGGGCCTCATTCACACCGTGGGCCACTTGCAGCGCCCCAAGCACTTGTTCGAAGTTGTGTGTGTCGAACTTGCTGAATAGCTCCTTGCTCTCCCGTGTAAGGCCTGGCTGAGCAGCGTCGTACAGGTTCTCCCATCCGAGCCCTCCAGCAACGGCTATGGTGGCGCCATTACCCAACAAGAGCGTGTCCCAGTTCTGAGTCGCAATATCGTCCCAGTTCTTGGGTTCCATCCTCCCTCCAGTGCCCGTATTCCGTCTCTGAATTCTAACTCGCGTTCCCCCACATTGCCTAGCATTCTGAAGTCGAATCGCCGCCTGCCTGCTCATCGCACGGCACTATGTACGTACGCGTGAAAGGGCAGACATCCCGGTGTCTGCGCCTGCTTGGTGGCTATTGACCTGTCGTTCCGCGTCGCCTATATTACTTTGAGTGACCGTTCCATTCATCTGCGAGCCTGGTCGGATTGTCCTCTAACCGTGGAAATGACCGGGCATTGAACCATGACTATGGCAGTGCTAACCAACCCTTGGGTTGTCGCGATTGTCGCTTCACTGGTGGCAGGGCTATTGCTCTATTTCGTCTTTGGAGTTGGCAAGCCCAAGCCGATGGCGGAGTCCCGGGTCAGTCCTGTAACGCCCGATGAAATCGTGCGCCAACTGGATGACGTACCAGCTTATCGGAGGAGAGAAGTAGCCCAAGCCTACGCGGGGCTTCGCGTACGTTGGATACTCCGCTTCCATGACCTCTACCGGTTCAACTTTCGACATGTTGTCCAGGCATATCCCCAACAATCCGGCAGTATGTTGCTCATCACCTTTCACGCGGATCTTGGGCGCCAGCCTGAACTCAAGCTCATGAAGCGTAAGGAGGAGTTCGTTGTTGAAGGTACGGTCGCGTCCGTAGACGGCCATACGGCACGGTTGAAGAAGTGCCATCTCTCATTTGGCGCCGCTCACTCCGTGCAAGAATCACAACCCATTGGCAACACCACAACAAACGGACCTTCCAGTAGTGAACTACAAGTCGACGGTCCCCATCAGAGTGACCTCTTTGGGCTCAATTCGGAATCCTCGTTGTTTCATGTCACCCCTTCCTCCATCGCCAAACGCTTCGAGTCTCTTCAACCTTCTGATACAACCACGGCGCTCCTTCCGTATTTGGGCATGGAAGTCATGTGGACCCTTGTTCTCGTTGAGGCGGAGACCGTGGACGCACACCGAGTTATCAAGGGCCATGCGCCCGGCGACCAGACAACTGTGCTTTGCACAGTCGCCTTGCCCGACTATCCCCTAGCGGACACCATAGTCAGGGACCAGGAATTCACGATACGCGGAACCGTCGATGGGATTGGTGCCCATGCCATCGAACTTTTCGACTGTGAGCTGCTGTTTCCCATGTAGTGTTTCCCAGTCTATCGCACTCAGCTTCTTCTTACGTACGCATGAAAGGGCAGACATCCCCATGTTTGCCCAATGATGAGTAGCTTCGGCTGAATGTAGCCCCTGACCTCAATGCTGTCTGAGGCAGGGGGTTCCGTCAGGCCCCGGTGGTCTGCGGTCATCTACGCGTCAACCGATTGCGAGACTCGGTCCACGTTGGCGCGAACCTCGTCCTGCCCCGGTTCCCGGGCCTGCAGCACTACGAAGTTGAGTGACCGCGGGCCACCGTACCGCGCTTGTTCTGGGAGCCCCACAGGACACCCACCCCACACAGGTCTCTCCATCGCCCTATTGCGCTTGTTCGGCGAGTGCTTCTCTCAGAGATGAGATGGGTTGATGCTGCACTACTTCGTCCAAAGCGGCGGTTTGTTCTGTGCGTGTCAACGGTTTGAATCGTTCGGCGGCCTCAATCAGCAAGGGCCACAGTCTCGTATCACCCGCCATGGGGCAGGTGGTGACACCTTGGGTGAGAGTGTAGGCGAGACTCCGGTCAATATCTGCTTGAATGTCAAAAGGCTCATACCAGGTGCGGTAGGGTCGTTCCTTCGAAGGCCACAAGCGCTTCGATATCGCCTTTATCGCAATCATCCCGACGTCGTTACGTTGTGCCATCTCCACCAATGGACGGAAGTCATTGTTGTCATTGAAATGAGCGGCATGCACACGGCTCAACGGAAACAAGACTGTATCGTAATCGAAGCGCTTCAGTGCTTCAACGTATACGCCAGGTTTGTGGCCTGTGATTCCGATGTACTTGAGAAGACCCTGTTGCCTGGCTTCCAGCACTGATTCCAACGCACCATCGGGACCAAGGATAGTATCAAGTGTTTCCACGTCATCGACAGCATGAAGCTGAAAGAGGTCGAAATCGCTTACCTGCAGTCTGCTCAGAGAGCGTCTTATGCTTTCCCAGGCCCCAGCCTTGTCTCGTGCCATTGTCTTGCACCCCAGGAAGAAATCCTTCCTGTATCTGGGCATCCAACGACCGATATGCAGCTCAGCATCACCGTATTGTGGTGCAACATCGATGTGGTTTATCCCGTGCTCGATTGCCAGGTTGATAGCAGCATCGGCTTCAGCCTCCGTAACCTCCCAGAAGGCCGCACCTCCCAATGTGAGAATAGTGCTCATGTGTCCTGTCTTGCCAAGTCGTCTC
>JAFGFT010000079.1 GCA_016930935.1 Dehalococcoidia bacterium
CATTTGTTGAACTCCTCATCGAGTTCGGGTGCACACCGAATCTGCAACTGATAAAGGAACTTCTGCTTGGACATGACACCTCCTTGAATCTCCGTCCCGATTTCTGAAGAAAGCCATGCGCGGCGATTGCCTGCGCCTATCGGTGAGGCAGAGCCTCCACGGCTTTGCCCTATTATCAGGCATTCCTGCGGCAGTCAATGAAGAAGGAATCGAAGAAAGTGGTCTTTCTCACACCCATTCTTTCGCGAAGGCAACATACTTCTTCCATCGAGAGAGATAGAAACGATGCTTCCTCGCAGTATTGATGTGCGGGAAGGGTATCAATACCCGTCCCAGGACGTTATCCTCAGGTTCAACCACGTGGAAATCTCCGTGACGCCCTTTTTCCCAATCGGGAACGTATCCCCAGTAGTCACGCACCTGCGGATTCACACCTGGATTGATAAGCGCGTCGAATGTCGGCTGCCCGAGCGTCAGCACGGACACGCCGGGAAACTCTGCCACTTCTTCCTTCAGAAGCGGGATCCAGTGGGGTGCCGAGAGGGCGATGAGATTCACGCCTTTCACCAGCGCCGGCGGCACAGTAAAGAAACCTTTCACAAGATTCGTTACGTACGCGTTTTCCTCCATGACCAGTCCAAGGTCAGAGCACAGACGCGACAGGTGGGTCCTCAATGGCCCTTCCCTGGTCCTGGCATCAAGTACGGACTTAATCTCACGCCGTCGCTTGCGAATGCCTACTGTCGGATCCTGCCCGACTATCATGAGCCTGATGCGATCAGCCCCACGTACAGGAGAGGGAATCCCGATATCCGGCCCTGTCTCGATGTAGGAACCAACCTCCGAATCATCCAGCAACTCGGAAATAACTGCCTGAGCACTCTTAAGCACGTCCACGCCAACCTCCTGGGAAAGACTCAGACGATTGTACCACAGGGCCGCGAACGTTCTGACAGGATACTCCGAGCGACGAATAGTGCAAGAACCGCACTGCCGCATACGAAGGTGGAATTCGAACCAGCGGAAGACTCAGAGGAGCAGAACTCCGGGCACTCACTGGCGCCAGACACTACCGTGAAATGACCGGAGCTAACACCGGGTCTACGTACGCAAGGGCAGCCAACAAGACGCCATGCCTATTGAGGAACGTCGCTCTTGAGTCCGTTGTGCCTGTAGGCGATAACCTTCACTTTCTCCAGAGTCACCAGTCCCTCGACTATCATCTCATCCAGTTCAGGCAAGAACGCCTCGATTCGCTCAGGTTTGTCCACTATCTCAATGACTATCGGCAGGTCTTCAGAAAGGCGCAGTATCTTGGCGCTGTGCATCCGGCTGTGGGCACCAAACCCCATCACCCCATGGACAACCGTCGCGCCAGCCATTCCCATCTCCCTCGCCTTCTGCACGACAGCTTCATGCAAAGGACGGCCATGATAGCGGTCACTCTCCCCGATGAAGATACGTAGAAGCTGCGATTCGTACGGCAGTTTCATCTCTTCGACCTCCCCTCTGCGGGACTCAGATTCCTCTCCCGATTGCCAATCCGAGGATGAAAACACCTAGACCGGAAACGTACGTGACGCCAAGGTTCGCGAACGCCAGCATCCACTCCGCATCGGCGAGAAGCCTGTGGCTCTCTGACATGAACGTCGCGAATGTGGTGAAACTGCCGAGAAAGCCCGTAAGTATGATAATGCGGACATCCGGACTCAGCGCCATGCGCTCGGTCGCCACTGCCCAGATGATTCCGAACACGAAGCAGCCGATAACGTTCACGGCTAACGTCCCCCAGGGGAACGTTGCACCACTATAGCGCTGGACAAGCCCGGAGAGGCCATACCGCGAAAGCGCACCCAGTCCCCCCGCAATGGCAAGAAGCAGCAGTCGCTGAAAAGGTGTCACGTGTGGTCTATGTCTCCTCTACCTGAGCCTATGGCTCGGAGCAACCATCATCACCATGAGACATGCCGGCAACTCAGTCTGCTCCCATCATGCTCCACACAGGTTGGAGCCGCCAGACAAGTACGCGGGCACGTGGCTGTCAACTGAACCACGCCAATCATACCATAGCGCCCAGCGGCCACACTGACTGCGCATGAGCCCGATTCACCCGGTTCACACCCCGTACTATCGATGCACGACGAAGATGTGGCCATGCGCCTCACTTTCAATTCGCCTGCGCACCCATCCAAGATAGAATTCAGAAAGGGGAAGGGAGTGTTCAATCACCTGTCCGTAGCGAGTCAGATGAAACACCACGACGAAACGGAACAAAACTCTCGTCACATCTCAGGGCCACATCCCCAACAGTCCTGAGTGCCACCGCGTTCTGGCGGAGGGAGACTCAATCTCATGAAAAGCTACACGATGCGAAATTCACTTCGTTTCCTGCAAGTCACTATGGCGCTGCTGATTGCACTTCTGCTGCCAGGAGCCACGTCTCTTGCCGTCTCGGCGGATGACACTGAAGAGCAGAGCAGCGCGCTCTCGGACCAGGCTGCAACGGCCAAGGAGAACCTGGCTGCCAGCACGAAACTGGAATGGCAACTGCGCGTGCTTGCTTCAGGCCCCGAAGCGACGATTGCAGGTGCATGCGAACCTGCCCTCGGCAGAGAGATAACGTCTGCTGGCGTCCGCGTCGTTGTCGTACACGGGCGTGGCGATGCAGACGAGGTCGAGGACCTCATTGACTCAATTGGCGGCGATATTGAAGCGACGGCAAAGGGACGCACACAGTGCGTTGTGCCTACGGAGGCACTCAGCCAGCTCGCCGAATCGAATGAAGTCGACTTCGTACGCCTCCCCTATCACCCGGTTGAGGAAGAGACCAGCGAGGGAGTCGAACTCATCAACGCCGATGAATGGCAGGACGCTGGCTACACAGGAGCAGGCGTGAAGATTGGCATCCTCGACACCGGCTTCAACGGTTACTCATCGCTCCTCGGAACAGAACTTCCCGCGTCAGTGACCGTCTCATGGCCCTCGGTTGGCGCCGAGGGCACAAGTGAACACGGCGTTGCATGTGCGGAGATAATCCATGATGTCGCGCCTGCAGCCAATCTCTATTTCGCCAGTGCCGCCACTGACGTGGAGTGGGATGACGCCGTTGCATGGCTCATCAGCCAGGGCGTAGATGTCATCTCCTGTTCGATTGGCTTCTACATCACAGGACCGAGGGACGGCACTGCGGAGGTGTGCGACGCCATCGATGACGCGAAAGCAGCAGGCATCTTCTGGGCACAGGCCGCAGGGAATCTCGCACAGAAACACTGGCTCGGTCCATGGCTGGATACGGATGACGACAACTGGCTGGACTTCGACACAGGTCCCCTAGTGAACTACGCTTCCTTCGATGCCGAAGAGGGAGATACATTCTGGGTGCGAATAGGATGGGACGACCCGTGGGGCACCGCGCCGAACGACTACGACCTCTCTATCTACGACCATGACCTCCAGAACCTTATCGTCAGGTCTTGGAACATCCAGAATGGATCCGGCGGAGACGACTTTCCGGTTGAGTCCGTTGAGTTCACTGCTCCCGGCACCGACACATACCGTATCATAGTGGAAGTCGACAGCGCGTCCGGGAATGAAGACATCGAGGTATTCTGTTCTCACGATATCGACTATGTCGTCGAATCCGGCAGCATCTCCGACAACGCTGCGTCACCAAACGCGGTAGCAGTGGGTGCCGTCGATTGGGAATCTCCAGGTACTCTCGAATCCTACAGCGCCCAGGGGCCCACTGTCGACAGTGACACGAAGCCTGACCTGGTGGCTCCCGACATGGTGAGTACTGACTCCTACGGCACGAGCAGTTTCGAGGGCACATCAACCGCCGCGGCGCATGTCGCAGCGGTAGCGGCACTGGTCTCGGAAGCGTACCCCGCCTACGACGAATCAGCCATCCAGTCATATCTCGAGAACGAGGCCGTGGACCTCGGTGATTCCGGCAAGGACGACCTGTATGGCTACGGACGAGTCCTTCTTCCGGAAGCTCCCGCTGACAACGATTTCGGCGACGCCCCTGACCCCACCTATCCCACACTCCTGGCTCGAAACGGTGCATACCACTTCGTCCTGCCGGATTTCCACCTCGGCTCGGGTGTTGATACGGAAGGTAACGCCCTTCAGAACGCCGACGCGACGGGTGATGACACAATAGACAGCAACGATGACGAAGACGGCGTCGTATTCACATCACTAGTCATTCCAGGGGGCACGGCTGCACTCACGGTGAACGCATCACAGTCAGGCAAGCTCGACGGGTGGGTGGATTTCAACGCTGATGGCGACTGGGCCGACGATGGAGAGCAGGTCTTTTCATCCACGAGCCTCGTAGCAGGAGACAACCCTCTGAACTTCACAGTTCCCTCATCAGCAACCATTACCACCTCGACCTTCGCCAGATTCCGCTTCAGCTCCAACGGCGGCCTATCGTACGAAGGCCCGGCCGATGATGGAGAGGTAGAGGATTATCGTCTTACTATCGGCAGCTATGACTGGGGTGATGCCCCGGACCCCGATTACCCTACATTGCTTGCGTCAAATGGCGCGCGCCACATCATTACGGGACCGTACCTTGGCGCCGCTGTCGACGCCGAGGATGACGGCCAACCGGACGCCGACGCTACGGGCGATGACCTTGATGGCAACGATGATGACGATGGCGTGACATTCCCCTCCACCATCGTGGTAGGTGAGGAGATTTCATTGGACGTCTATGCGTCGGGCACATCAGCACTGGACGCGTGGATAGACTACAACGGGGATGGCGATTGGGACGATGATGATGAGCAGGTCTTCGCAGCCCGGGCACTCGTTGCCGGTACCAACTCCCTCACACTCGCTATCCCGGCAGACGCCTCGGACGGAGAGACGTGCGTCCGCTTCCGCCTCAGCACGAGCGGCGGTCTTGACCCAACGGGTGAGGCCAGCGACGGAGAGGTAGAGGACTACATGATCACTATTCTCCCACCGCCGGAATACGACTTCGGAGATGCGCCCGACCCCGCGTATCCAACACTCCTGGCATCGAACGGAGCAAGGCATCTCATGGGTTCCGGGCTCCACCTCGGCGCCACCATAGACAGCGAGGATGACGGCCAGCCAAATACGCACGCCACGGGCGACGACGTCGATGCGGAAGGCGATGACGATGACGGCGTGACCTTCACCTCCACCTACACCGCGGGGGAGGATTTGCACCTTACGGTAGTCGCATCAGATGAGGGCCATCTCGATGCGTGGGTCGATTTCAACAACGATGGCGATTGGGGCGATTCAGGAGAGCAAGTCTTCACCTCGGAATCCCTCGCCGCAGGCGAGAATCTTTTCTCTTTCGCAGTACCCGCGGATGCCCAGATGGAAAGCCCCACATTTGCCCGCTTCCGCTTCAGTTCTGCGGGGGGACTTGAACCAACGAGCAATGCCGCTGACGGTGAAGTGGAGGACTACGAACTGTCTTCCGAGCAGACTATCGAACTGTCGCTCTCAGCAGGATGGAACATGGTCTCCGTGCCCGTGATGGCATCGGACATGTCCACCAGCTTGATATTCGCCGATGCTGATGCCGTCTACGGATGGAACCCGAACAGCAAGTCATACACCATGCCAACAACTATCTCGCCCGAGATGGGCTACTGGGTTGCCGTCTCCGAACCAACAGTCATCAGCGTTCGAGGCGTCTCGGTTGAGTCGTGGAGCGCCTTGCAGGCTGCAGGCTGGAACATGTGCGGCTCTGTGTTTGGGTCCTCCGTTGACTTCTCAGACCCCGAAGACGACCCTGGCGCGAGCGTACAAGCCTTTGCGTACGCATGGAATCCGGAAGCCAAATCATACACGTTCACACAGACACTGGAGCAGGGCAAGGGATACTGGATAGCGGCCACGCAGGATTGCACGCTCTCGTTACCCACTCCACCGGGAGCCTGACAACTCACCTTTCATCAGAAGACAGAAAGAGGGGCGGGAGCTTCAGGCTCCCGCCCCTCTTTATCGTTTCGCAGTGAAGCAGCCCCTAGACGTCAGGAGCAGATGTCACGGTGAGGAGTACCTTGTCCCATGACATGTAGTCCGCCACCGTATCGTTGTTCGTCAGGTGCTGGAACGACACCATCACCTGGAAGTGGTCACTGCCCGCCACGTTCTGTCCGATACGCTGTATGAACTTCGTGACATCGAAACTGGTCGGCGACTCAAACAGGACACCCTGCGTCAATTCTTCATTGGGCTCGATGTCGAAATCAGGAAGCTCTCCAGGCTCGTAGCGAACCACGTATACGTGGATGCCGCGCAAGCCGGTGGGCATCCTGAACGGGTCTCCCACAGTCTCCTTGTGCGTGAACTGGATTGTCGCCTGGCTGACATCCGTGTTTCGCAATTCATACAGATTGAAACTCCAGAACGCCCGCATCGGCTCGTCGTTCTTGTTGTCGCCCGCCTTGTTGAAGCTGGTGTCATCTCCACCGTCCCTGATAACGGTGCCCGTCTCCTGAGGGACCGGGGTAAACACCTTCGTGGCGTAGCCGATATTCACCGTGACATCGACGTACTCCACATCGTAGCCCCCACGACCATCATCCACGGTAAGGGACACATAGTAGTCAGTCTTCTCTCCGGGCTTTACGTCAGGTGCAATCCAGGTCACGTTATGACCCTGACCGGTTATCGTGCCCCCATTGGTACCCCAGATGAACTCAAGTTCATCTCCATCGGGGTCTTCCGCAGAACCGCTCACCGAAATGAAGCCATTGGCTTCAATCAAAACAGGGTCTGCACTGAGACCACGGATGACGGGGCTCTCGTTGTCGATAACGCTGAACTCCTGCTGAGCGGTCGTGGTGCCGCCATTTCCATCCGTCACTGTCACAGTGACGACGAACTTGCCTGTCACCTCGGGTGCCCGCCACATGCAACGGAATACCTCGACGCTATCGAAGCTGCCACCATTGGCAGCCCACTTATACTCGAGAGCATCCCCATCGGCGTCACTCGCAGTACACGTGATGCCTACCCGGGCGTTCTTCGCCACATCGGTGTAGGGGGGTGCGAGCCCTATCAACGAGACTTCGGGCGGCCGATTCCCAGCAACGTCTTCCTGCTTCTCGACCGGCTGCTCATCCATGTCCTCGTCCACAGTCTGCCCACCAGCGCCTCCTGAAGAGAAGGCAGAGCTCGCATCACTCTCCTCCTCACCACCACCTGCGCAACCAAAGGGGAATACAACCAGCAGCGCCAGAAGCAACGCCAGCATCATCCTTATCACTGTTCACCTCCCTGAACCCTGTGTGCCTATCCTGTGTTCGATTATGCCAGTCACACATTACTCGTGCAATAGGAACAAGATGGAGTCCAACTCTGAGACGCAACAGGCCACTCTACATCATCCGGGCATTCACGTTGGGCGATTGGACAGGTGTGGCCCGTTGACACCTCACTGCAGCCAATAGACAATGACTCCGACATCAGCCGCGACACAAAGGAGATACCGTTATGCTTGACGCGAAGAGTCTGCGCCTCGCCACACTCAGTGAGAATACCGCCAAATCGCTCTGGCTCATCGGTGAGTGGGGATGGAGCATACTGATCGAATCAGAGGACGAAAGGATACTTTTTGACACAGGACTCCGTCTCTCCGCAACCCACAATGCTGAGATGATGGGCATTGACCTGACGACCATTGACCGTATCGCACTGAGCCATGGTCACGTCGACCACACCGGTGGACTTCGCGACATCCTTGAGCGTATGGGCAGCGAAGTGGGGCGTTCCAACTTCCTCGACCGTCATGAACGAATCGTCGACATCGTCTGTCACCCTGACGTCTGGGGGCAGAAATTCATACGCTATGCAGGGGAGACCGAGTACGGGTTCCGTGGCATACCATTCCGCAAGGAGGAACTGGAGTTGCGACAGGGAGCCCGCTTCATCGAATCGCGAGACCCGTTCTGGCTGACTGAAGACATTGTCTGGAGCGGAGAGGTGCCGATGACGAACGACTTCGAGCAGGTCGCACACATCTGCTTCCTCAGACAGGAGGATGGCTCGTTCCTTCCCGACCCCCTGACGGACGACGCAGCACTCTATATGAGAACGAACCTCGGACTGGTCGTTATCCTTGGATGTGCTCACAGGGGGATGATCAACACCATCCACCACGCCCGTGAGGTCACCGGCATGGAGAAGGTCCACATGGTAGTCGGCGGAACACATCTCGTGAAAGCATCCGAGTCTCAACTCGACAGCACCGTACGCGAGTTGAAGAGACTGAGAGTGGAGAAGGTCGGGGTATCACATTGCACAGGACAGGAATCAGCAGCGAAGCTCGCATCCTCGCTCGGAAGCGATGTCTTCTTCTACAACAACGCGGGCAATATCGTCACGTTCCTGGGAGGCTGACCTGAAATAGACTCACGGCACACCACGACCTATTGACATGCAGTCCCGTGGCACACAGAATTGGCCCACAGTGTCGTCAGGACGGACCTGCGGGGAACAGCCCCTTCTGCAAACAGGACCTGTCGAGACACCATTCGGGCGTCACGGCCGGAGGTGAATATGAGCAAGAGCCTCATTACGGGAGGACTGGGCTACGTAGGACGTAGTCTTGCCAGGCACCTTGTTGAAAGCGGCGAAGAAGTTGTCCTGCTCGACACTTCATCGGCAGCACCGGCGCCTGCGGACATCCGTGAATCGGTGACCGTAGTCAGGGCCGACCTTGGCCACATGGCAGAGGTGTTGGAGGTAGTCCGGGCACACCAGGTCGATTGCATCTACCATCTCGGCGCAATGATAACGATGCCTGCAGAGGCGAACCCGTGGGCGGCATATGACGCAAACGCGAATGGCACCTATCACGTGCTTGAAGCCGCACGTATCTTCAGTATAGGCCCTGTCGTGTTCCTGAGCGGCATTGCAACCTACGGACCGGGCGCGCCGGAGACGGTCAATGAGGATGTCTTCCAATCGAATCCCTCACAGATATACGCGGCAACCAAGATATTCGGCGAGCGGCTCGGCGAGTACTACCATCAGAGATTCAAGATTGATTTCCGTTGCGCAAGC
This sequence comes from Dehalococcoidia bacterium, assembly GCA_016930935.1. Classification (GTDB taxonomy): domain Bacteria; phylum Chloroflexota; class Dehalococcoidia; order GIF9; family AB-539-J10; genus SKVJ01. The sequence continues at coordinate 9,067 of JAFGFT010000079.1, forward strand.
CTTCCCGCGATATGCGGCCCGGGCCGACGAGAAGGTCTGGCCGCTTATCCGAGTCTGATGGTGCACGAGTCCGTTCGCGGAAGAACCTGTACCCTGCCCGTTGAGCCGGAATCACAGCTGCCTTTCATCTACATCAAGGATGTACTTCGCTGTCTCACAATGCTGAGAAGCGCCAGGGCAGAGAGTCTCAAGCGATGTGTCTACAGCATCAACGGGTTCTCCCTTCCAGCCGGGGAGATGGCCAACGCAGTGCGGAAACGCATACCAGGCGCTCACATAGAACTGCTCGCAGACGAGAAAGTGGCAGGTTTGGTCCGCCGCATGCCAAAACACGTTGACGATACAAGGGCCCGAACCGATTGGGGCTGGAAGGCAGAATACGATTGGGATGCCGCCGTGACTGACTTCATGGCCACGCTCGTGACTCATCCTGACCTTTATCCATAGCACCGGCTCCGAACTACTGAGAAGGGGGATGCAATGCTTGATCCAAGAACACTGAGGCTTTCAACACTGAGTGAGAACACCGCGAAGTGGCTGTGGGTGCTGGGAGAGTGGGGTTGGAGCATGCTCGTCGAAGCAGATGGATTCAACCTGCTGTTCGACGCAGGCCTTCGCGTATCCGCAACGTACAATGCCGCAGCGATGGGCATCGACTTATCGAAAGTCGACAAAATGGCCCTCAGTCACGGGCACGTGGATCACACGGGCGGACTTCGCGATGTGCTGGAGATGATGAAGACAACGGTCGGCCACTCGAATTTCCTGGAGCCGCAGAGGAGAGAGATAGAGGTCATAGCCCATCCGGATGTCTGGGGTCCAAAATACATCAAGCATTTTGACCCCGCGTACAGTTACAGGGGCATGCCATTTGTACGAGAAGAACTGGAGGAAAGGCAGGGAGCCCGCTTCGTCGAGAGCCGTGAACCGGTGTGGATTACCGAGGACATCGTCTGGAGTGGTGAGGTCCCGATGAAGAACGATTACGAGAAGATAGCGCCCATCTGCTTCTTGAAGGTGGGTGGCGGCAGGTACTCTGACGGTGATGCCACTTTCATACCGGACCCGCTGAACGACGACGCTTCTCTCTATCTTAAGACAGAACTGGGCCTCATCATCATTCTCGGATGCGCACACAGGGGCATGATGAACATCGTGCATCATGCACAGGAAGTCACCGGAATCGAGAAGATACACATGATCGTCGGAGGCACACACCTCGTCAGTGCATCCGACTACCAGATGGAGAGCACCATTGCGGAACTGAAGCGACTGAAAGTGGAAAAGGTGGGTGTCTCACATTGCACCGGGCTTGCGTCTGCCGCGAAGCTCAGTGCCGCATTGGGACCGGACACGTTCTTCCACAACAATGCAGGACACGTCATCACGTTCCCGTAGAGAACGGTACATCACTACGGCATCACAGGGGCCGAAGATGCCCAGCTTCGGTCGGGGGCCTGCTGCATGATAGAAAGCACGTGACTTTCATCGATGTGGCAGGCTTCACATATTTCGTGAATCAACTGCCGGTGGTCTGGAGGGCAACCCTTGACACACAGCAACGCTCCGGAGGTTTCCTGTGAACAATCCCCCACGGCAACCACCCTGTCAGAGATGGTCACCGACGATGGTGAACCGAGCACCACGGTAAGGCCCCGCATCTGCTCGCCAACGCCCGCCTTCTCAATGCAACTCAGCGCAATCACAAGCTCCGCAGTACACCCACTACACGCCCCCTGACCCAACACGACGCTCACCATGGGAAAGCGCGACCGGAACACGTCGAACGCGTTCCTGAAAGACCGGCGGTTGCTCTCCAGGTCTTCTCCCAGCACATTCACGGATGACAATGCAGCCCGTTTGCCCTCGTGCTTGGCCACAAGCTGAAGATGCATCACGGTCGCGGGGTCGATGTTCATGAGCGCAGCACCCACAACGTCTACATACACAGGGTCACTGCCCGCAACAATGAGCCCCATCTCGCGGCTATCGTCGGGAACCTGCCACGTGCCTTCCATCCCCACAATCGCGTCTATAATCGCGTAGTGTGGACGGATAATGGTATTCAGGTCGGCAACGACTTCATCAACGCCAATACGGTGACTCTTGCGATTCTCAACTCCCACCATGGCACCCTTCATGTTCTTGAGTGAGAGAGAGACATTGGTCCTGAGGTGCGTCTTGAGCACCGGCACACTGATGATTACATCACTCTCCAGCACGGTTGTCGCTATCCTGATCCTCTTCATCGCCCGCGCATCGGGAATCCGAATCTCTTCGAACGCGTCGGTATCCAGGTTTCGGACTTCAACGCCGAGTCGACGTCCCACCTCAAAGACTCCCGTCCGCCGCAGCGCTTCAAATCGTTCGGGACCCTCTCCCTCGACCCCTGCCATCGTTCCCTCGGCGATGACGACGGAGGCAGGTCCATATGAGAGCACGAGTCTTGTAACAGCCTCTACAACCCGAGCGTCGGTTACCAGGCCGCTGCCTGACGGCGCTCCCATGTAGAGGTTCGGCTTGATAAGAACCCGCGAACCTGCAGCGACGGGACGCTCAAAACCTCCGGCCAGACCGACCGCATCACGAACAGCAGAATAGACGTCTCCATCTCTGACTCTGCTGATTGCGACTCTATTGGACAAGGCTGCCTCCTGAAATTTCTGGCTGAGACCCACAATAGTAGCAGAACGACGACTTCTTCGTACTTGTGCGCTGCGACACGCCCGGTAGTCTATCGGGCGCCGGAAACCATCACTCAATGCCTGGCAGCAGCATTTCTCGCTGCGCAGTTATCATGCCGACTTCCTGCCACGAACGACGTAGTCATCGCCTGACCTGCGTCAGAACAAGTCACGCAAGAAGCAGCAACGCCAGATAGAGCGTAGAGAGCCACCAGAGAGACATGCACTGAAGACAGCCCTGCCTGGCCGTCATTGTTCATCTTCAGACACGACTTCTTCTGGCAGGCTCGGCCCGTGCCCCCCACGAAGAAGTGAGCGTTGTGCCTCACGACCCTCGATGGCCATCTTGCGGAGATCGGCAATCTCCCAGGGAGCAACTCCGCCATCATCAAGTCGCCGCTCCGCCGCGAGCCCACGCCTCACTTTCTCCTGAAGAACCACTGAGTCATTCTGGCCCGCCTGACGTTTCTGCAATGGTACGCCTGGTCCCTTCTCCCATTCATCAACCATCTCGTCCCTCCTCGCCAGGGCCATCCCGCCCCGGACTTCAGGGTCGTCTATGGCGCAGCATAGCACGGGGTTTGTCCAAGCGCGAAGTTGGATGCGTGTCGTTCTGAGAAGCTGACCGCGCCGATGCGCCTCACGCAATCGCACTACATCAGGAGGACTGCAAAGACCAGGGGAGGGCTGCCATGAACCCGAAGAGAGCGATGGTGCCAAGATACTTGAACACGATGAACTGTTCCGGATGCAGAGTGCCCTCTGAAGCAGCAACAGCACTCATTGTGCCATCAAGAAGGCCAGTGAGGATGCCGACAATGACTCCCACCACAAGACCCTGTGGCACACGCTTGACGTTGCAGAGTGCCCACGAGCAACCTCCCGCCAGCAGGCCGAATCCCCCGTACATGACCACGTGGATGCCCTCAGGGACAAGGAAGTCTATGACCAGGGCCACAATCAGGCCGAGTATGCCCCAGATGACTGCAGATCTTCGTAGCACGTCTTGAAACGGCCTCCTCGGCGCCCCACGCACGAACACGCAAGAATCGCGCCCTTCGCCGATTATGGCGAGGGGCGGGGATGCTGTCAACCCGCAACGGTTCGAGATTGCAGTCTGCCCTGTCTACTCAGGCCCCGCATGTGCTGCAACCATCTGATAGTGGTAGCCCTGCACCGCCAGGCTGATGAACATCGGGAAGCACCGCGGCTTGTTGAACACCGTCCAGGCAAATCCCTTCCAGAAGTCGGTCCTACCCCTTCGTTTCACTCCAACAGTCCACATGCATCTGAAGAGCGCGCGGATGTAGCGTGGACTGTAGTTGCCTCTGAGAGTGCGACTCGGTTGATACTCCGCCATGAAGGTACGCACGCGCTCGTAGTAGTAGCGTGGCGAGTAGATGGTACTGACCACCTGCTTGTAGCCGGCCGTCAGCTTCTCAAGTCCCATCTTCGGCACGATGTTAGTAGAACCATCGGTGTTGTTGCCCGTGCCACCGGGCTGTAGCCGGCCCTCAGCCTCCAGTCGCTTGTACAATGGGGTGCCGGGCGGGGCCATAAGGACTCCCACCATTGCAGTGACAATGCCGCTCTTCTGGATGAAGTCTATCTGGCTGCGGAAAATCGACGGCGGGTCACCGTCGAATCCGACAATGAAGCCTCCCTGAACCTGCATTCCGTGCCGTTGGATGGTCTTCACGGACTCTATCAGGTCACGACTCGTATTCGTCATCTTGTTGCATTCAACCAGGCTCTCTTCATTGGGGCTTTCGATGCCAACGAAGACCATGTTGAAACCCGCATCGACCATGAGCCGCATCAACTCCTCGTCATCGGCCAGGTTGACTGATGCCTCCGTGAAGAAGGAGAAGGGGTGTCTGCGTGCATGGCTCCACTCGACAAGTGCCGGCAGTATGTCCGTCTTCAGCTTGTGCTTGTTGCCGATGAAATTGTCATCAGTGAAGAAAACGTTTCCCCGCCAACTATGAGCGTACAGCGCATCCAACTCAGCAAGCACCTGCTCGCGAGTCTTCGTTCGCGGCACATGCCCGTTCATGATGACGATGTCACAGAACTCACAGTTGTACGGACATCCGCGGGAATACTGCAGACTCATCATTTCGTAATTGCGACTGTTGAGCAGCGACCACAGGGGCACCGGGCTGCTCTCGATATCGGGGCGCTCATCGGATGAATAGACGTGCGCGGCGCATCCGTTCTCCAGGTCCAGTAGGAACTGTGGCAGCACGTTCTCAGCCTCGCCCACAATCATGTGGTCCACATCTTCGAAGCCGAGTTCCGCATAGCCGTCCCTGTACATCGGGCCACCGGCAACCACCCTGGTGCCGAACGCCTTGCACCTACCGGCGACTTCCTTCGCTGATTCCTGCTGTACAACCATGGCGCTGATGAAGACATAGTCGGCCCATCGAAGGTCATCGTCACGCAATCGCGTTGCGTTCATGTCCACCAGCTTCTTCTCCCATTCAGGAGGGAGCATGGCTGCGACGGTGAGTAGACCGAGAGGGGGAAACGCCGTCTTGCGCGAGGCAAAACGCAATGCGTGCTTGAAACTCCAGAATGTCTCCGGTATCCGCGGGTACACCAGAAGAACTTTCACAACAACACCTCACTTCCGTACTGGACAGGTTGAACGCAGGCGGGCGGACGGCGCGGGGAGTGCCAAGAAGGATTGAACGTTAATGAATACTGCTCTCTCTCTTTCCATGCTAGCACAACCGAAAAGGAAAGGCGCGGCGGTGGCAAGTCACAGCGGTGGGAAAGCAGTACGAAGGGTGGCGAAATCAACAGACTCCTCTCCACCCCCAACCCCCGCTACAGATGGTGTATATCGAGAGGGGGACAGGAAGACGCCTATCCTGCGACGAGCGTGTCATCGTATGCCGCAACGAGGTCACCAACGGCCATCGTTATCAAGCCATTCTCGATGGAGTACTGCGAATCAGCTTTCGGGTAGCCAACACAGGCACCCTCAATACCACTACCGTCAGCCGCATCGAACAGCGTCGCGCATGCGTCACACACTAGTATGGTGCCATCAAGAGCGAATCCTCGTGAGTGGCATGGCGGACAGGCGTTGGCACGCACCTGGACGGTGCCGTCAAGCACGTACGCCATGAAGTCGAGTGTGCGGTCAGCTACCGGCACGCTGAAGTGTACGTTCAACGCAGATTCAACGGTAGAGAGAGAGATGCTGACGGTATTTCCATCCACGGTCGCATCAATCCACGTGCCCTCGACAGGGCCGCCAACGGAGGGCATGGGACCCTCCGTTGGCGCGCCCCTCGGTGCTGCGGCACATGCCGCAAGAAAGAGCACCATCATCAATCCACCCACTGTGTAGAGTCCATGTGTCTTCTTCAAGTCCGAATACCTCCTGGCATCACTGTCTTACGTCAGGTTCTCCGCGAGTCCAGCGACGCCGTGGTCACGCTGCGACTTCATCAAGGCACCTTCACTGTGCCTACCGACGGCAACACGCCGGCACATCATCATCTTCGTCCTCTTCAACCTCTACCACCACATCCCTCTCGAAAAGTACTTCCTCTCCGGCAGCAGTCCTCTCGTACGCCTCAACAAGGTCCGATACGAATATCCTGAAGTAGCCACCGTCCTCTACATATGGCACGAGCCCTGCGGGGATGTGCGACACCACATCTTCGCCACCTATGCCCGTCTCAAGGTTGAAGTCGCTCGAACATGAGTGGCACGACAGAGAATTCGACGAAAAGGATAGCCCTTCCGAACCGCAGTTCGGGCAGACCTCGGCACGTGCATAGAACGTACCGTCAAGCATGTATCCAAGGTAGTTCAGGGCTGCAGACGGTCCGGGCACGATGAAGTGCACATGTCCGGCTCTCTCGGCATCCGAGGTCGAAATCAACATCAGAGGTCCGTCAATCTCAGGTTCAAGCCGCAAATGCGACACCTTTTCTGCCGACACTGCCGGAACGGGTTCATCCTCCACGGGCGAGAGGGTTAAGATGGACGGAGCCGCTTCTCCCTCAACCGTCGTAGCACTCTCAACCTCCTCCGCAGCAACCGCAGGCGTTCCAGCGGCGTCATCGGAGGCTGCACAGGCCCCAAGAACGGACACCAACAGAATCATGACTGCCACCAGTCCATATCGTCTTGTCATTTTCTTCCTTCCTTCGTTTTTCTGATCCAGAAGACCCTCACAGAGACCGTCCCTACGCAGTGGCGACCGATTTCACCGGCGGTCTTCCAAACAAGGAACCTGCCTCCGAGTCAACAGAGAATGTCTCACGGTCCTCGACAAGAGAGCGCGAAACGATGTGGCCGTCACTCAACTCAACAATCTCGCGAGCGCATCGTGCTATCTCCGGATTGTGTGTCACCATCACTATGGCACGGCCTTCTTCGTTCAGTTCAACGAACAGCTTCATGACCTCTCGTCCGGATTTTCTGTCCAGATTGCCCGTCGGTTCATCCGCCAGGATGAGGGCAGGGTCATTCACAAGTGCACGCGCCACAGCAACCCGCTGCTGTTCACCGCCGCTCAATTCCGAGGGCCTGTGCGCGGCCCTGTGTTCGAGGCCCACGCGCTTCAACATATTCACCGCGCGAGTGTCATCGCCGCCGGCACCCCGGAAGACCAGCGGCAACATTACATTCTCCAGTACCGTCAAAGACGACACAAGGTGGTACTGCTGGAATACATAGGCAAGGCGTCCTCGCCGGAATAACGTCAGTTCCTCTTCGGAGAGAGTATCGAACCGCTCACCGTCGAACGTGACCTCTCCCTCAGAGATGCGGTCCACTCCACCCATCACGTTCAGCAGCGTGGATTTGCCGCTGCCTGACGCGCCCATGATTGCCACAAATGCTCC
>JAFGFT010000080.1 GCA_016930935.1 Dehalococcoidia bacterium
GCCGTAGAACAGTGCGATGATGAGGAGTGGCATGAGAACGATGCTGAGCCCCTTGGCCAGCAGGAAGTTGTTCACTCTTCCGTTCATCGGTCGAAACTCGATGAACGCCCACACGAGCGCGGGCCAGAATGCCAGCTTCAGGTGTTCCCACACGCTCTCGTTCACTGCGGCAAACGGTGCGACGAGGGGAAAGCTATTAGACCATTCGAAGACGAAATGTAAGGCTCCTCCGAGGATGAGTATGAACACGGCGCCTGCAATCTCAAAGCGGGCGACTCTACCCCTGTTGATGTCCGTTGTGGTGCTCATTTCTCAGTCTTTTCGGGAGTGAATGAGGATGTCAGTGCGCCCTTGTCGGTCAACCTGAACAGTCCCGACGACTCGATGGCTTCTCTGAGGAGGTCGCCTTTCAAGTGGTGGTCATGGGAAGAAAGCAGCCCTCCGGGCTTGAGGATACGGTGTAGTTCAGTCAGCACCGCAAGGGGGTCGCTCAGGTCATGGTAGATGTCGTAGAGGAGCGCCACGTCCACGCTGTCCGCAGCGAGTCCTGTCTCGCAGTCGGAGAGGATGGCGGTGATGTTCAACAGCTTCGCCTTCCCGGCTTTCTCCGTCGTCATGCGCAGTGCGGTCGGATTGACATCCAGCGCGTAGACCTTTCCCTCCCTTCCCACCATCTCTGCGGCCGGTACGGCGTAGCCTCCCGGGCCGCAGCCGTAGTCGAGTACGGTGAGGCCGTGCGTAACTCCCGCCTCTTCGAGGAAGAGTCTGCGAGGCTGTCGCATGTCCCTGAATCTGTAGCCCAGCGCCATGAACCTGAAGCCCCAATCTGGCTCAGTGTGGCTCATCGGTTGCCCTCCTCGTCGAATCGAAGGGACGGAGGGGTGCGTGCTCCATCCAACCGAACCTCGGCTGTTCTTCTTCGTCGAGGGGTGGTACATAGGGCTTGATATCGAGCAGTGGTGTGCCGTCAACCATGTCGATATCTCGGATGTGAACAGTGGTGCCGTCGATGTTCGTCAGGCGCACCACGGACATTCCTATCGGATTCGGCCTCCTGGGGGTTCGTGTTGCGAACAGTCCTCGCCGTTCTCCATCCCAGCCTGGCGTGACGTCGAGAGAGTAGCCAGTTATGAGATGCAGGTGGCAGAGAAGGACAATGTGGGAGAAACCTTCCAGGTCTTTCAGCCCGTCCATGTATTCCGGGAAGACCGTGATGCTGCCTTCGGCACCTGCCGAAAAATGTGGCTGCCTGGGTGCCTCGCGGGGCGTCGTGAAAGGAGAGTGCACGATGCCGATGGGGCTGAACCGTATCTCTTCCATACTCTCGGGACCTGAACGCGAAATGACGCGTGAAGATTCGAAAGGATAGCCCGCATCGGGCCTGTGAATCAATACGCGGGGAAGTGCGCCTGATGTGGTCTTCTTCCAGGCAACCGCCATCTGGTGAGCCTGTTGCGGGGATGGTGATACGAGCGTTGTGTCCATGTCGTTGCGGATGAAATGCGATGATTGACGCATGCGGCTGGAGTGGCGGTTACCCTTCTTTCCGCGCAGCCCATCCTGTCCTGATGTCCTCATTGTCACGTAGGGCGGGGAAATACGGTTTGATATCGAGCACAGGTGTGCCGTCAATGAGGTCGAGACCCGTTACCCGCAAGATACTTCCTTCAACTGCGGTCAGTTGCACGACCGTCATGCTGATGGGGTTTGGCCTCATGGGAGAGCGGGTGGCGAACACTCCGTGTGACGTGGTGTCCGATGGCGGCTTCACGACTAGCTTGTGGCCGTTGCTGAGATGCAGATGGCACAACAGCACGATGTGGGAGAAGCCGTCCAGGTCCTGCAGTCCGTCAGTGTACTCGGGGAAGACCTCAACCGTGCCCTCGATGCTCTTCGAGTGGGTGGGGCGCGGAGGAACATGATCCTCCTGCCGTATGGGGGAATGCACGATGCCTATCGGTTGGTATCGTATGTCTTCCATGTCACAGTATACGCGCTACCAGCCTTCGCCTGACAGCCGTCGCTCCACTTCTGCGGCAGTGAACGTGGTCCCAGTCTATTTGATGCTGGGCAGGCACCGGGAGCTGTGCCTGCCCGCAGCATCGTGGTGCTATCCTTCTGCAGCCTCAATGAAGCGCGGAAGTGCAACAATCCTGTTGTACTTCGGGAAATGCTTCAATTGATAGCTGAGCAATTTCAGGTGGCCTTCTTCCATCTGGGCGAACGACGCGAACATCTTCTTGCCTTCCGGATTTGCCATGATTTGCTCGTTGTTGCGATAGAAGGCCGCTGCTTTGGTTTCAGCGCGGATAGCAGTCCGTAGTGCGCTGACCTCATCGCTGGTGTCGTGCTGGTAGGACGTTGCTTCACGGGTGTGGGCTACTTCCGAAAGGTCGGGGAGGTCGGTGTCGGCAATAGGGCGCCGTTCAGCCTTCCACGTCTCCCACGCATCGCGTTCCATGACCGCTTTCAACTGGCGGGACAGGCTGATGCGGTGCCAGTCCTCTTCCCTGGCAAGCCAGTTGAACATCTTTCTGGCCATGCGGTCATCGACCGTCTTGCCAGCCTTCTCGTAGAAATCCTCTGCCTCTCTCTCACGCTCAACGGCCATCTTCAGGATGGATACCGGGTCAGTCTTCCTCTTCATGAAGCGGTAGACCTTGGTGCCGGTAATCGGGCAGGTGCCAGTGATGGCGGGTACGCCGTTCTTGAGGATGACTTCGTGGGGGTCCTTGATTTCCACCGTTTGCCTGGCTTTGACTGAATACGCCTGAACCATTCCCTACCTCCTCGTCACTCTTCCATCAGCCGTGTGGCGCGGAGTCCCGATGTGACTCCACTCTCTATGGTGCGAAACACATGCTCATTTGTCAATGTGCAGCACCGGCATGTGTGTCGTGTGCCATATGGTCACTCGTTGCAAACAGAAGAAACGGCACGAGCGCACCCCTCGTCGAACTGCCGCAGAGGAGCGCCGCCAGCTACTTCTTCGCGTACTCCGATGGTGCCTTTCCCAGGTGGAGACGCTGGCGGAATTCTCCGGACCACGGCGCGTGCTCGTCTGTCCTGTAGCGAAACAGAAGGGCCCAGACGGTGGCTCCAACTGCCATGATGGCAGCAAGTATCTCAAGAGTCGTGACGCTGATGAGTTGTGCCTGCAGCAGCACAACGGTGTAGTTGAGAAGGCTGTGCAGTCCCGCAGCGATGACATAGAACAGCCAGCCCTTGTCCTTGGCGAGTCCGTAGCCCGCCAGCGCGGAGAAAGCGATGTGTGCTCCCACGGTGAAGAACCTCTCCCAGAATGGGAGGATGGCCTGGAATCCACCCGTCTGAGCGGATGCCCATGTCCAGCCGGAGGCGAAGACCTGGTTGTGCGCCCACATGGCTTCGAAAACGCCGAAGCCAAGGCCGGCCGCAGCACCGAGGACGATTCCAAGTATCGGTGAGATGTAGCGTTCGGAGCGCTGCCACATGAACACCATCGGCACCATCTTGGCCCCTTCCTGCACGAAGCCGCTGAGCAGTATCTGCGGCATGCCAAGGAAGAACAGCCATTTCATCAGCGTGGCCTGGTCGAAGGCCATACCCAGCAGTTGTCCCGTGAGGGACTGCAGGGGTATCTGGATGAAGGCGACCGCGATAAGCGTCAAGAAAGCGGACACCGCCATGACGCCATAGAGGAAGAAGTAGCCGCGCAGAGGAGGCCTGTACAGCGCGTACCAGAACAACCCGAATACGATGGCGATGCCCATCCCCAGCAGGCTGGGATTGGCGAACCAGTTGACGAAAAAGGGTAGCGACTGTGAAAACATCATTCCTCTCCTGTTCTACTCCGTACCCATATAACGGTGAAGACCTGCCTGTGGTTGCGTCCTGCTTGCCACGATGGAAGAGGTCTTCACAGGACTTCCGGCCCGCACGTGCGTTTGTTGCGGCAGTCGGGTGTGAAGGCAATCGCACCGTGTGTGGTTGCCAGCCGTCACTGTGTCAATATGGCACAGTGGCGACGAAGGGACAAGTCAGTTGCAGTCGACTCTCGTGGCGCTAGTCCGTGGCTTCAGTATCCGCGGTCTTGTTCATTGAGCCACTGGCGAATGCTTCGAGGTTGAGCGAGACGAAGGAGAAGCCCAGTTCCCGTAGCTTCGCGGTTATCTGATGCCTCATTTCGACTGCGCGCGCAGTATCATCTACTTCCACCAGGGCGAGGTTGTGTGGGAAGTGCCGCACTCTCACCTTCACGAAGCCCAGTTCGCGGATGAACTCCTCCGCGCCGTCGACCCTGCTCACCCTTGTGGGAGTCACCTCGTAGCCATGCGGAAAGCGTGAAGCGAGACACGCCATGCTCGGGCGGTCCCATCCTGACAGGCCAAGTTCTCTGCTGAGTGCACGTATGTCTTCTTTGCCGATTTTGAACTCGATGAAAGGATGCCAGATGCGGTCCTCTGTGGCTGCCTTCAGTCCGGGCCGGTAGTCGCTGAGGTCGGTGTGATTCAGTCCATCGGCAATGGCAGTGAAGCCCTGTGAATCGGCCCAGAGCCACGCCGCTGCGTCTCTGGACTTGCGGCAGTCGTAGCAGCGGTCAGCGGCGTTGGTCTTGAAATGCTCCAGTTCGAGTTCTTCCACGCTGAGGATGTGTTGCCGGATGCCTATCTCCGCCGCAAGGCGTTGACTCGCAGTGAACTCGCTTCGGGGGACGACGGCGGAGTCGATTGTCAGCGCAACGGCGTTGTCTCCAAGCGCATCATGCGCCAGCTTCGCGAGTAGTGCACTATCGAGTCCGCCGGAGAACAGCACAACCAGCCTGCCGCGCGCCTTGATTGCGCTGCTCAGCTCTGCTATTCGCTCTGTGGCTGACATCTGCGTATCACCCGGAGTATGCGCACGGCTGCGGCTGCCGCTCCCACGGAGTTGCCGATATTGAGCACGGTGAGGCCCGGAGAGCAGCTCTGCAGCATCGTCTTGAGTGCGGCTTCACCCTGTCCGCCGAAACCATAGCCCACCGGCGTCGGCACGGCGATGACGGGAAGGTCGGTGAGGGATGCGAGCACGGTCGGCAGCGCTCCCTCCATGCCGGCGAACACGATGAGAACGCTGGCGTCCTGCATTCGCTGAAGGCTCATGTGGGGGCGATGAATGCCCGCAACACCTGAGTCATAGGACTTGATGACGGTGACGCCAAGTTCCTCCAGCAGCAACATGGATTCCTCGGCGAAGGGGATATCTGATGTGCCTGCGGTGATGATGCCTGCGGTGCCGAGCGGTTCGAGTGGCGTCCGTGGGGACCCGATGACCATCACCCTGCCGCCGTTTCTGATGCCGTGTGAAAGGAACCTGTCATGCAACAGTTGCTTCGCCTCAGGACTGAGGCTCGCAACGAATACCCTGCCCTGTTTCTCCAGCATGCGACCCACGATGTCCATGAGGTCGCCGTTCCGTTTCCCTTCAGCGTAGATGACCTCGGGGAAACCGAGCCTTTTCTCCCTCTCCATGTCCAGCAGGAAGTTCTCAGAGCCTTCGTAGAAGAGCTCGAGTATCCTCGCGCTTGCCTCCTCCTCATTCACATCCCCCCGCCGGAAGGAGTGCAGTATCTCGTCGAGTAGTCGCCGTTCTGCCATCAGTTCTGTGCCTCTCTTCCTGGGATTTGCTCCCGTGCGGCCTGGAGTGCTGCGGCGTAGACTTCCTTCAGCGGCACCCCTGATTCGTGGCTGAGAAGCCGGCATGACTCATACTCCGGTGAGATATTCACCGTCTCTCCGTGGAAATGCGCTACCTTGACGCGGGCGGTGCCCATGTCTGTCTGCACGTTGATTATCTCTCGCTCCGCCTCGAACCGCTCAGGATAGCTCACGCGGACACCGAGGGTGGAACTCTCCTTCATCAACGTGTTGATGATGACGTCTTTGACGTGCACCTCGCTCAGAACGGAGATGCGTACTCCCGGCCGGTTCTTCTTCATCTGCACCGGGGTGAAGAACACGTCCAGCGCCCCCGCGCGGTAGAGAAGGTCCATGAGGTTTCCGTACAGTTCGGGGTTCATGTCGTCGATGTTGCTTTCCAGCAGGGCCAGCCGCTTCACTGAGTCGCCTGATGCGGAGTACCCGAGGAAGCCGCGCAGGACGTTGGGGATGTCTAAATCGCGTTTGCCCGCGCCGTAGCCCACCTGGTCCACCGTCATGCTGATGGGGCTGAACTCATCCACAAGATGGCTCAATATGAGTGCGCCCGTCGGCGTCACCAGTTCCTTGCGGATACTGCTGAACGAATCGACCCGTTGCGGCACTCCCTTCAGCAGTTCGGCCGTTGCCGGAGCAGGCACGGGGTACGTGCCGTGCGCCATGTTCGCGAATCCGGTGCCGGTGTTGACGATCCCGCTGACTACGTGGCTCACGCCGAGCAGTTCGAGGCCCTTCACCGCACCGACGATCTCGACGATTGCGTCCACGGCGCCCACTTCGTGCAGGTGCACCGATTCAACGGTCGAGCCGTGTACCTGGGCCTCTGCTTCGATGAGCGCGTCGAACATCGCCTTCGCCTTGCTACGCGTCGGCTCGCTCAGCAGGTCGAGAATCTCGTGTATCTCATCCACTGACATGCTGCGCCCGTGGGCATGCGCTTCGTCGTCAGCCACATCATCGTGGTGGTGCCCCTGTTCGTGGTCATGCCAGTGGTCATGTTCGTGGTTGTGCTCATGGTCGTGTTCGTGGTCATGTTCGTGGTTGTGCTCATGGTCGTGTTCGTGGTCATGTTCGTGGTTGTGCTCATGGTCGTGTTCGTGGTCGTGCCCGTGGTCATGCCCGTGGTCGTGCTCGTGGTCATGCCCGTGGTCATGCCCGTGGTCATGCCCGTGCTCGTGGCCATGCTCATGGTCATGTTCGTCATCGTCTTCATCGTCAGCCGGTATCGTCACCGTGGTGCTGATGGCTGCGATGCCGTTCTTGTTGACCTGGCTGACCGCAAGGTCGAATCGCAGTCCCATGCGTTCAAATTCCTCCACCATCTGGTCCTGGTCTATACCAAGGTCGAGCAGGAGCCCGAGGAACATGTCCCCTGCGATGCCTGAGAACGGGTCCAGGTAGAGTACCTTGCCGTGTGTCTCCGCCACTGTGTATTCTCCTTTGCCTGTGTGGGACCGCGCGCCCGCATTGTGGGGCGTGTCGGCTCATTGTAGTGGACACCCTCGTGTGTGTCTACCGAGACCGATTCACGTACAATGGAGACAGTCAGCGGGGGCGCAATGCAAGAGATACCGCAGTTCGTGCAGCAGGTCATGGTGGACATGTACGGTTCGCTGCCGAGACAGGGTCCCGGAAGCGCAGGCAGCACGCGGAAGGCATTCTCCATGCTGGGTCCGTTGCCAGAGCGGCCGACGGTGCTGGATATCGGCTGCGGCACGGGCGCGCAGACGATGGAGTTGGCGAAGCTTACGTCAGGCCACATCATCGCGCTGGATATCTTCGACTGGGCACTGGACAGCGTGTCCGGGAAAGTGGTGCAGGCGGGGCTGGTTGGCCGTGTGCATACGACGAAGCAGTCCATGGATGCCATGGACTTCCCTGACGAGACGTTCGACCTCATCTGGTCCGAGGGAGCGCTCTACATCATGGGCTTTGAGCACGCGCTCAAGACCTGCCAACGGCTGTTGAAACCCGGAGGCTACCTCGCGGCGAGCGAGTTGTGCTGGTTCACGGATGACCCTCCCGATGAGGCGCAGGAGTTCTTCGAGACGGGCTATCCGGACATAATAACGCTGGGGGAGAACGTGCGGCTTATCGCCGATTGTGGCTTCGAGATGCTCGGTCACTTCCATCTTCCTGCCAGGGCATGGTGGGATGACTACTACACGCCGATGAGCAGGCTTCTGCCTGCACTGCGGGAGAAGTATGCGGACTCACCGGACGCCATTGCCATGTTTGACGACACGGACAAGGAGATGGCCATCCACAGGAAGTATGGGAAGTCCTACGGCTACGAGTTCTTTGTGTGTCGCAGGGGCTGAGCTTCGTGCAAATACCATGCCGTGGCTATGGTGGTGGTGTTGCCATCGTACCGAAATCGCAGGCCCTACGCCTGTGATGGTGGCAAGGGGTATACAGGTAATCGCCGGAGTATTGATTCTACGGCGGCGAAGTGCCGGTCGTGGGTTGCGATTGTCCTGCAATTCGTACTTTGTGCAACCACGACGTATTTGTAGTCATCGGTATCTTGTGTGAACCCACGGTTGTTCAGTTGGACCTTGATACCTTGGTTGAGGCGGCGCCACGGGACGTTGATGACCTTACCCATTAGGACCATGTTGATGTAGAAATGGTGTCCCGGGGTGCCAAACTTGCATTTCTCTCGATATTGGGTCGCAATCTTGTCCCTATCGTCGACTGCGAGCACGTAGTTTGTGCTGTTCGTCATTCGCTGAAGCAGTTGCCCACAGTCGCAGCAAAGATTGTTGGCTCCCGGTGTAGCGGCGCTCATCAAGACGCAAACGTCCACAGTGAGGTCAATCATCGTCTTCTTGCACCAGACTTGGACGCCCGGCTCGGGCTATCGCCATGGCTTCCTCGAATCCTTCTTCAAAGAAGCCCTCTGGCCACGCGTCAAAATGGCCCCTCTCATTGAGTTCGTGAGGCGTGATTTCTGTTGCCGTTCCGCGTTTCGCCACCGTGAATATTCTGACTTTCTGCGGGGCGATTCTACCCTCAGCCACTCTCCTTCGGAGTCGAAGAATGAAATGCTCGCTGTGGGTTTCCACAAGATACTGTCCGTGCCCGTTCTTGACCTGCTCGATAAACAGATCTGCAAGGTCGGCTTGGGCCTTTGGATGAAGGTGAATCTCGGGCTGTTCGACAAGCAGGCAACCGCCTTTCGGAAGCAGTACCGTCTGGACTATGACTGGCACTAGTTGCGAGATGCCGCATCCCATGAAGGCCAGATTGACTGCGGAGTTGCCATGGCGATCATCGGCCACGAGAGACTTCAAGGTGTTGGCAGTGTCGATGTCTCTGAGACGTACGTTCTTCAGCAACTTGAATCGCCGTCCTAGCCAGTAGTCGAGCTCTCGTATGACGGTTCGGTCATTCGGAGAACGTTGGCTCGGTGCCGCTAGTATGCGCAGGAGATTCTGTCCAGAAGGAACCAGTTCCGAGTGCGCCATTTCGCCAATGTTGCCGTAGCGATGAATCCTTTCTCGGACTGGAGCCACGTATCGCATTCCCGAGAAACGGTTTGCGAGATTGCTCATCTGAATCCGTGAGGCAATCGAACGCAACGCTGCGTCTCCAGCGATGGCTTCCTTTGGCTTGGGACCATGGAGCACCAAGTAGGGGACGAAATTGTTGAGATGCACGCTCAAGTGCTCAAGTGCGTGAGGCGCGGGGCCAGTTATGTGCCAAGAGAGATCCTTCTTTCTTCTGATTGCAAGTAGACGTTTCCCACGTTCATCTTGCCCCGAAAAGGAATGTACTCTCGGCGTCATGGTCTGTGGGTCCATCTCGAATTCAACGGTGAAGGATGCGTAGCCCTCTACTTGACTGGCTTGGCTTCCTTTCTCGAAACTGAGGGCGCCAAGTTGGACGCCCTTGTCAAACTCGATGCTTGCTGACAACTTTCTGTCCTGCCTACTCCCGCGGACCAAGTCCAGATACGTGCCCAAGTCCATTTCTGGCGTCGCGGTAATCATGGCCATGCTCTCGTCTTTGTCTTGCAGGGTCATGGATAGTAGAAGAAGACCGTAGAGGATGCTTGACTTGCCGGAGTTGTTGGCCCCAACAAATACGTTGAGGTCCGTAAGCTGAAGCGGCTTTGAGTCACGTATTGACCTCAGGTTCTTGAATCGAACACTCTTTATCATGAATCGTCTCCTGTTGCCATTCTACACTCGCATGCGACCTATGTGTCAATAGCTTTGCGGCATCGCCCAACGCTAGCGGGGCCGCTGATGAATGCGCGTGTTGACGGCTCAGACCGGTGGACGCAGGCAGTGTTTCGCAGGCAACTAGAGCCTCACGCCTTACTTGCCGGCGCAACCCCAGCAGTTCACCCCAATCGCGTTCGATGACACCATTGGGTTCGGTAGCTTTGAGGTGTTTACAAGGCCGCGCAGTTCCGCGGGTGTGTAGGCGGCGTTGATGGAGGTGGTGAGGCCGGGGCGCATCTGCTTCGGCTTACAGCCCATCCACATGAACCCCCGCAGCAGGGGATTCATGTCCCTGCGCAGGTCGCTGATGAAGTAGCTGCCATTGGGCTTCAGCACGCGCGCAATCTCATTCATGACCTCAGCGGGGTCAGCCCACTCGTGGAGTGAACCGTTGGTGAACACGGCATCGAAATGGTTGTCGTCGAACGGCATGGTATGGGCCGCTGACTCCACATACGTGACCCTGTCCTGGAAGCCGTATTCTTTGGCGTTTCTCTGCGCCACCGCAATCATGTCCGCACTGATATCGAGGCCTGTCAGCATCGTGCCCTCTGTCATCTTGAGCCACTCAAGTCCGAGGTAGCCTGGCCCCGGACCGACCTCCAGCGCATGGCCCGATGTGATGCCTGCCTTGATGACGTCCTTCGTCTCTATCCAGCCCCTGTCACGAAAGCCGCGCTGCATTTCGTTGTAGACCTCACAGGTGAACTCTCCGGTGATGCCGCTCTCTGTCTCCGGTACACGTGGTCTGGCCATCTCTTCCTCCGTTTCGCCGCGCCTGTAGCGCGCCGCCCGTTATTCCTCCGTGTCCTGCTGCTCAGTACTGCCGTGCAGAAAATCCCCCATCTGCTTTGCCGCCTTGAGTGAACCGTCAATCATCCGCATGATGGCTGTTGCCTTCGTGATGACGATGCCCTTGTCAAGATCTCCCAGTACGAGCAGTTTCTCTCCTACCTCAATGCTGAAATCCTTGCGTGCTTCTGCGGGAATGACTATCTGTCCTCGTTCGCTGACGGTGATGGAGCCATAGAACTTCTTGCGCTTGTCGCTGTGTTTCATGTGTGAATCCTACATATCTTATTTACAAGATTTATCATGCATGTATACTATGTAGCTGTCAATAGGAGGAGGGATTTCGTGAACGCAGTTGTCGTCAGCGGTACGTATCATCAGAATGGCGCAGTATCCGGACTCGTTGAGGCCTTTGTTGCAGGGCTGAAAGAGGAAGCGCCCGATGCAGAAGTGCGAATCGTTGACCTGCTTGAAGCGAATGTGGAGTTCTGCCGGGGCTGTGGCAATTGCACTGCGGACAATCCTGCGAAGGCCATCGGTGACTGTTCCATCACGGATGACGATGTCCGTGGGATACTTGAGGAGATGATTGAGGCCGACGTGCTGGTGTTGGCAACTCCCGTCTACGAGCTTGGCCCGACGGCACTGATGAAGCGCTTCATGGAGCGAATGCTTGCGACGTTGCGACCTGGCAAATTTGGTCCGGCACCGAGGACACCGAAGCGCTCGAAAAAGGTGGGCGTGGTTCTGCTTTCGACCGGTGCTCCCTATCCGTTGAATGTGGTGACTGGCATGACCCGGTATCCCGCCGGCATCCTGGCACGATTGGCCAGGGGCTGTGGTTGCGGTCGCATCCAGACCTTGAAAGCTGGAGCGGTTGAGAGTTCCGAGAAGGTTCGTGCGCGCTATGCCAACAAGGCGCGTGATCTGGGACGTAAGGCAGGCCGCGCTGCTCAATAGTGCGCGGGGAGATGTCGGACCTTTCTCCCGCCTATCGTTGTGTCAGCGACGCCACGAAGTCGGCGACCGGCTGTTCATGGTCAATCATGACTTCCTTCTGTCCCACACCCAGCGTCGCCACAGGCTTCATGCCCGTCACCTCTTCCAGCGCATCGAATCCCTTCGTCGCCCACGCGGGGTCGCTTGAGCCTGATGTGCAGAAGAAGGCCACTCTCTTGAAGCTGCCCTTATGCTCAGCCGCATAGGTTCGGGTGGGGGAACAGATGGTCGATGCCCAGATTGCTCCTCCGAGTATGACTATGTCGTAGTCAGCGGGGTTGTGGGTAGTCGGTTCAAGCTTTGC
Organism: Dehalococcoidia bacterium; assembly: GCA_016930935.1. Taxonomy (GTDB): domain Bacteria; phylum Chloroflexota; class Dehalococcoidia; order GIF9; family AB-539-J10; genus SKVJ01. The sequence goes on from JAFGFT010000080.1 coordinate 12,003, forward strand.
AATGGTCTTCTTCATGGCGTCCCGCCCGGACTTCATGTAGCCCACGGCTCCCTGTCGGTTCTTCGTGTCCTTCAATTCCTCCACATCGGCGCCAAGCGCCTCCGCCACCTCGTCCGCTATCACCTTCGTGTTGCCTGAGCGTGAGTAGTAGACGACGAGTGTCTTCATGCGATGCTTCTCCTCCCTGCCTGTCTTCAGGCGTGTGCCTCATCATCTGTCAACGCGGCAACGAACTGCGCGATGGCTTCCGAGTGGTCCACTTCCAGTTGCTTCATGCTGAGTCCCAGCGTCGCAACCGGATGGATGCCGGCGGCTTCAATCATTGCTGTCGCGCACTGCTCCGCATAGCTCGGTAGCCCCGATCGTGACGTGCACAGAAGAGCGGTTTTCGTGAACTGTTCGTTGTGCTGCATCGCGTATACGCGGGTGGGAGAGCACATCCTTCCCGACCAGATGGGGCCGGCAAGTATCACCATGTCATACTCTCCCGGTTCATGGACGATGGGGCGGAGCGTGGGTTCCTTCTTCCTCAGCATGTCGAATGCAAGTCTTACGTATCCGAAGAATCCGCGCTTGATACTGGATTCCAGGACTTCCACATCGGCGTTCAGCAATGCAGCAACTTCATCCGCAAGTTGCTGCGTGTGGCCTGTGAGCGAGTAGTACGCTATCAGGGTCTTCATGTCTCCTGTGCAACTCCTTTCCGGACCTGGCTTTCCGCGGCCTTTAGTGCAGCGGCGAAATCTGCGATTGCCTGTGAGTGGTTGCTCCGTACGTCTTTCGCACTGAATCCTGCCGTGGCAACAGGCGAGAGCCCTGACTCGCCGGTCATTGCCTCGAAGCAGCTTGTCATGAAGCTCTGGCTGCTGGCTCCCACGGTGCAGAACCACGCCACCTTCGCATTTCCGAGGTCGTTATTGAGCAGGAATGTGCGCACGGGAGAGGACATGGTGCGTGCCCACACGGGAGTTCCAACGACCACGAGGTCGTATGTCGATGGCTCATATGCGAGGGGGGTGAGGTTGACGAGAGTTCCCGCTTTGGCCTCTCTGCCACTCTTCACAAAGCCGACTGGACCACCGCGGTTCACATCGTCCTTCAGCTCCTCAACGTCTGCTTCCAGCGCTGCAGAAATCTCGTCTGCAATCTTCCTGGTATGGCCTGTCCTGGAGTAGTAGACAACCAATGTCTTCATGGGCTAAGCCCCTCCTTGTGTGGCGGACCGTGTGCCCGCCGCATTGCCACGATTTCAGGAAACGCCTCCCACATCGGCGTGAGGAGGCGTTCCTCAGTTGCAGTAGAAGAGTCGTGCAGTATCTAGTCGTCTTCAACCATGTTGAGCGCTGTCCAGTAGCGCCCCTTGGTGACTACTACGCCGCCCATCCCGAACAGTGCGACTGCCAGTCCCACGAAGAAGCCCACAAATGGTATTGCACGTACGAGCGTCAGCAGTAACAGTCCAAGTGCAAGGGAGCCTATCATGAAGCCCTTCCCTTCCAGCGGCTTTGTGTGGCCCAGTACGAGGTGGCCGATGAGCAGTGCTACAGGTATCTGGCTCACGTAAAGGAGAATGCCCCACCCGACCAGTGTTATCAGTCCGACGGGTAGCCCCACCACGGTGATGCAGGCCACGATTGCGGCGAGTGGTGTCAGGAACAGGACCAGTGCGCCCCATCCGGCGGATGCGCCCGTCTTTCTCCGAATTGCGTTCGATGTTGCTGCCATACCCTTGGGCAATATGAGTATCAACAGTATGCCGGTCACTAGCAACATCAGATATCCGATAATCTTCCACGTGATGCCGGCGAGGAAGAAGAAAGGTCCGGCTGCTTCGATACCCTGCCGTGCCTGTCTTGCATCCTCTTTGTTCACGCGTTCGGTGTAGGCGACAGAGCCGCTGACGGTGCCCGCCGGTATGGCAGCCTCTTCGGTTGCCGTGTACTTCACATTGCCGTCAATCACCGCACCCGGCTTGATTTCCAGGGTGCCAATCTGGACATCCACGTCCCCGCCGACATGCCCCGCAATCACGAGTGTCTCTGCTACGCCCTTGATGTCCCCTTCCACGTCACCGACAACGTAGACCTGGCCCGCTCCGAACACAAGGTCCTCGCCTATCCGTGCGCCTTCTGCCAGTGTGAGCGTATTGCAGCCGGCAACCATGTCGCCGCCGATGTCTCCCGTCACATCGATGGTGTTCCCACCAACCCTCACGCCGCGCCCCACGACGCCCGTAAATGTGATGGACTGCCCTCCGACGGTGGCTCCTTCCTCAACTACTCCCCCGATGTTCAGGGTCTGACCGCCGGCGAATAGCGCGCCGGTCACCGTACCTGAGACTGTGATGCTGCGCGCGCCCACATAGAGGTCTCCCTGCACGTCTTCATCGGTCCCGATTGTGACGAGGTCTCCTGTTCGTGAATCGAACGCGAGTACCGGGACGGCTGTTGCGACGGTCAGGAGAAGCACCAGTAGTCCAATGGTTGCCACCCTTGCAGATTTGCCTCTCATATCTCCTCCTCCATCACTTCCTGTTGCGTGTGGTTAGCACTACTGCCGCAAGAATGTCTCGTGGCGTGCCCGTTTCATTTCCCTGCGGCCATCGAGTGGTCTGTACTATGGGAGCAGTGTCTTTCCGCAATCCTATCAGCGCTCACGATATCGCAACGCGCAAGGGCTGGCAAGCGAGTCACTGCTTCAGAGATGAGAAGAATAGTGGAGAAGGTTGTGGCGGAGTGAAGACAGGGGAGCGCCGGTTGCGGCGCTCCCCATCACGTTGCTTTGAATCAGTCGGCAAACGCAAGTATGCCGAAGATGACGAAATTGGCGATGGGGACAATCAGCAATATGCCGAGCCAACCGGGCTTGTTTCTTGCCTCGGCTATCTTCCACATGACGAGGATTGCGAAGACGATGTTCGCAATCGGGATGAAGAACAGGAATACCCACCACCACGGCTTGCCCGCTATCTGGCAGGCAAGGATGATGTTGGCTATGGGAATCCACGCGAGCCATGGGTTCTCCGTGTTGGTCTTCTTGGCTATGGTGTAGAGACAGAATGCCACGTAGGCATAGAGCGCCAGTGACAGGAGAGACCAGAGTCCGCTGAAGAAAAGAGCAAACAGATCCCACGGCATCATATATTCGAATAGATCCATTAGGGCACCTCCTTTGACCACATTGCTCACATTTTACTAGACAGCGGTTGGCCATCCAATGCCTTTGGCGGGATTCTGTTGCCTCGCAGGCACAACTTGGGCTGAAAGCGTGGCCCTGAATCGATTGTCTACGACAACATCGATACAATATAGTGGTGTGGGTGCGGCTCGCCGCTGCATCTGCGCTCAAGGGCATATCGAGAGGAGGGAATAGCAATGCAAGACATGTTCAGTCTGGAGGGAAAAGTGTCGGTCGTCACCGGCGGAAGTAGTGGCATCGGCAAGGGTATCGCCGAAGGGCTTGCGGCCAAGGGTAGCGCCATCGTTATCGCCGCGCGTAATGAGGAAAGGACGGCCGCAGCGATGGAAGACATCGCCACGAAGTATGGCGTCAGTGTATCCGGTGTAACCATGGATGTGAGCAATCCCGACAGCATCAAGGCCGGCATGGCCAAGATTGTCGACGAGATTGGACGAATAGACGTCCTGGTCAACAATGCGGGCCTCAACATCCGCAAGGCACCTCAGGACTACGCCATCGAGGAATGGGACCAGATAATGGATACCAACCTCAGAGGCGCCTTCCTGTGTTGCCAGGCTGCGTATCCCACCATGAGCAAGCAGGGCAGAGGCAAGATAATCAACATCGGCTCCATGACCACGCTCTACGGTTTTGGGAAGGCTGTTCCCTATGGTTGCAGCAAGATGGGCATCCTCTCTCTCACATACTCACTCGCCCTCGCATGGGCGCGCGAAGGTATCTACGTCAACTGCATCGTGCCTGGCTGGATTGACACTCCGTTTACCCAGAAAACCCGAAAGGAGTTTCCTGCCTTACAGGGCTTCGTTGAAGGGCGCACACCGATACCCCGGTGGGGTCAACCCGCTGATTTCATGGGGATAGCGGCATTCCTTGCCAGCAGTGCTTCCGATTTCATTACTGGTGAATTCATCAGGGTTGACGGTGGATTTGCCCAGCATCCCAATACGGTCAACTACTAGTGCAGGGGTACAGTGCATTTGCTCTGAATGGTGTGTCATTCGTGATTTGTGTCGTGGGTGGCGGCGTCGTATGATTGTGGTGCGGGCACGGCATCGAGCACGATGTACGTGTGCGAACAGATGAGGAGGTCATGGATATGCTCGAAGATGTGGAGAAACTCCTGAGGACAACGGCTGATGAAGTTGAGAAGATGCTCAGCAGCAAGACGGTGATGGGAGAGCCCGTCACAATTGGTGATGTCACCATCGTGCCGCTGCGAAGCGCCGGATTCTGGTTCGGCACCGGTGGTGGACAGGGAGGTGACAAGCAGAAGGCCGAGGGTGTCGGCGCAGGTACGGGTGGTGCAGGAGGTGTGAGGCCGGTTGCAGTGCTCGTCATCGACAAGAACGGTGTCAGGGTTGAGCCGATGAAGGGTAGTCTCGCGCAGGTGGCCGAGAAGGTATCTGAGGCGATACCCAGGATGTCCGAGAAATGGCAGGGCAAGGGCAAAGGCAAGGGTTCCAGCGAGTCAGCCGGGTCTGCTGAAGGATAACGCCCTGTGTGGATAGTCATCGCGCTCTGTATCCTCATTGCGCTGACCATCCTGTTGATGTGTGTCCCCGTAGACTTTCGTGTGCGGGTGGAGTCCTGGGGCGAACCGAAACTTCGCTTCAGGCTTGAATGGTTGTTCGGACGGGTGGGGAAAAGCTTCCGTGCCGGAGAGGCGCAGGAGCAACCCGCCCGTTCGGCAGAGGAAGAGAAGAAGCAATCCGGAAAGAAAAAGAAGGAGAAGTCGGCCCGGAAGCGGCTTCCCTCTCGAGACTCGGGGGACATTGTCTGGCGCATCATCAATGTTCCCGGGTTGCGCCGGAGCATTGAACGCCTCGTGCGCAGACTTCTTCGCTCTCCTCGTGTTCGGCTTCTGTATGCCGATATCAGAGTGGGCCTGGATGACCCTGCCGATACGGCCCTTGTGATCGGACCTCTTTCCCAGGCTGCCATGTTCGCCGATATGTGGTCCCCCTATTCGTTCCGGGTCACGCCCGTTTTCGGGGACACAGCCATGCTTGAAGGAGAAGGGGCGCTGGACGTCCGTCTCTATCCGATTCGGGTGATTGTGCCTGTCGTTGCATTCCTGTTCAGTCTATCCACGATTCGAGTCATCGTCCTGCTGGTGAGGTGGAGATGCAGAAGAAAGTAGAGCTGGAACCTGCAGTCACCATTTCGGGATTCACCATGGTGCCGGTTGCGCTCACCGTGTCGTACGCTGCATCCAGAGGGTGGAACGCCACGACGGTGGTGTGCAGGGAGGCTCTCGGCGTCATTGTGCGTGAGGCCCCCAGCCTTCGCGTGTATCTTGCCGATGGGCGGACGCTATCGCTCGATGAGTTTGTGAGTATCTACCCGTCTCTCGCTGATGCCGTTGCCGCTTTGGAATAGGCCGAAGAACCCCGAGGCGTTGAAGCCCCGGGGGCCCTTGTGATGTGCCGTCCGGTGAATGCGTGCCTGATAGCCTGTGAGCAGACTCAGGGACGCCGCAAGAGGTAGAACGCGTAGCCGTAGTAGCTGGAGTACGTGCGGTACATGTCTATCTCCATCTGGATGGAGTAGAGCAGCTCTTCCTTGTCAGGGTCTCCTGCGCACTCCTCCCTGAACGCGCGGAGCCGTGCTTCAATGGGCGTGTACATCTCATCCCACCATGCCGACTCAGGTAGTGTGAAGTGGTCCACTATTTCGTAGCCGCAACCCTGCATTGCCGCAATGGTGTCTTCCACGGTGGCTACGTCGGGATACACCCTGTTAAGGTAGCTGCGGCAGTCTTCCGGCGGGTCGGGTCGCAGCCAGCACATCTCGCTGACCGCCAGGAAGCCGCCCGGAACGAGCAGGTCGTAGCAGGCTGTCAGACCGTTTCGGAAACCCATCACGAAGAGAGCACTCTCGGACCAGATGAGGTCGAAAGTCCC
>JAFGFT010000081.1 GCA_016930935.1 Dehalococcoidia bacterium
CGAAGGAAAAGCTGGTCGGGGTGAGAGGATTCGAACCTCCGACCACCTGAACCCCATTCAGGTGCGCTACCAGACTGCGCTACACCCCGCAACTGCGATGCGTCAGTATGCTATCATATCGCCGTTCACGTAACAATCATCCTGTATGAGCCGAGGCTGTTCGAGAATGACAAAGAAACATCATGCACCTCAGACTCCACACGCAGTACCACACCGCATGCAGTCGCGACTTGTGAAAGAGGCGCGAACACGCAGGATAATCGTCATCGCCGGCACGGCGTTCATCGCCACGGTCGCCCTGATTATCACCATCGGCCTGTACATTGACAACGTCAAGCCACGGAGCGAAGTGATACTCACGGTTAACGAGAGGGAGTTTCAGCTCGGCTACTTTGTCGACATGCTTGAGACCTACACCCGTGACATGGACCCCACACAAGTCGGTACTGTTGCGGACGCCATCCTCCCACAGATAGTGCAAAGCGAGCTTATCCGCCAGGGCGCACGCGCCGAGGGCATATTCATCACTGACAAGGAGATAGATGCGGAGCTTGAGGCTCAATCTCTCTCAGATAAGGACTTCTACCGCGACGCCGCAGAGGCAACACTGAGTTCCACAGCTCTGAACGCCGCGTTCCTTGAACAGGTGCCGACCGAGATGCTTCAGTCGAAGTTCCAGATTCTCCCGGTGGAGAGCCGTTCGGTCGCTGATGAGGTGAAAGCCCGTGTTGCGGCAGGGGAATCGCTGGTAGACCTCGCCGCTGAGTACTCGGTCAACACCAACATACCCGTAGAACAAGACTGGCTCCCCACTGAACTCCTTGTGAATGCGGATGTCGCGCGGCTGTGCGACACTCTGGACATCGGCACGACCGCGACTGTCCGTGACGACGACACGGCCAAGTACTCCGGCTACTGGCTGATTGAAGTCATCGACAAAGACAGCGACGGGGCAATCAAGACGCGGGCGATGCTTCTCTCCAGCAAGGATGAGGCACTTCAGGTCAAGGCCAGGCTTGCGACAGAGGATTTCGCCACGCTCGCCGCGGAGTATTCACAATTCATGGGTGGTGATGAGAATGCCGAACTGGACTGGGTCGGCGTCGATGATACCGTCACCGCTGCGTTCAACGAAGCTGCATTCGCCCTTGAGATGAATACCGTAAGCGAACCGATTCTTGACCCGGAGGTACAGACGCTCGGTGCGAACTGGGTTGTCACACTCCTTGGCAGGGAAGTGCACGTAGTTGCACCCAATATCGCAGACGCACTGGCATCCCAGGCCTTCAACGAATGGTATGAGACCGTCTATGATGCCTCAGTCGTGGAGCAATCTCTCACTACGGAGCAGAAGCAGTGGGCTATTGAACGCGTGACCGACTGAGGAACGCGAGGCACATCAATGCGAGAAATCCGGGTCGGGCTACTTGGGGCAGGGGTTGTAGGCAGCGAAGTAGCGCATGTACTGCTGGAGCGCTCTGACAAGCTCTCCGAGCAGGTTGGGGCCACCGTGGCGCTTCAGCGCATCGTTGTGAAGGACGCATCCAAGAAGCGCCCTTCGTTCATTCCAACAGAACTACTGAGCACCAATCCTGACGATGTTGTCTCCAACCCGGATGTCGACATCGTGGTAGAACTCATCGGTGGGGAGCACCCCCCACTGGAACTGATGACGAAGGCAATATCCAATGGCAAGCATGTGGTCACTGCCAACAAGGAGGTCATGGCCAAGAGCGGCTATCGACTCCTCTCATTGGCCGCACAGCGCGGCGTCGACCTCAGATACGAGGCGAGCGTGGGAGCCGGCATACCGATTCTGTCTCCCCTGCAGCAGGACCTCGCTGCGAATGAGATAGCCAGCATCCGTGCAATCGTCAATGGCACCACCAACTACATACTCTCCAAGATGGCACGCGAGGACATGGACTACCAGACGGCTCTGCGCCAGGCACAGGAACTGGGCTACGCCGAGTCGGACCCCACCAACGACATCGAGGGAATCGACGCGGCCTACAAGCTCTCCATCCTGGCAAGCCTCGCATTCCATACACCCGTCAAACCGTCAGATATCTTCACGCAGGGCATCTCAACCCTGCACCCCAAGGATTTCACCTATGCCCGAGAACTCGGCTACGCAGTGAAACTCCTGGCAATCGCGAAACGCCACGATGATGGCATCGAGGCACGCGTGCACCCTGCAATGGTTTCTCTCAACAGTCAACTCGCCAATGTCGACGGCGTCTTCAACGCCATCCAGATAGAGGGCGACCTGGTCGGACCTCTTGTCTTCTTCGGTAGAGGCGCAGGCGCTTTGCCCACGACGAGCACAGTGGTGGCTGACGTGCTCACAATCGCGAGGAACATCGCTGCCGGCAGCCTCATCAGGCCTCGAATAGAGTTGAACAGGCGAATCGACGTCAAGCCAATGTCAAAGGTCGAAACAAGCTACTACCTCCGGATTGCGGTCAAGGACCAGCCCGGAGTCCTCGCCGAGATTGCCCGTGTGCTCGGAGATCATGCCATCAGCATTTCATCCGTGATTCAGAAGGAACTCAACGCTGACGCACAGACCGCAATCATTGTTATCATGACCCACCCTGCGCTGGAAGCCTCGATGCAGGCGGCGACCGCCAAGCTATCCAGCCTCACAATAATGAACGAAGTCAGCGCTCTTATCCGTGTCGAGGATTGACACTGCCCCACTCAAACATGCCAGCACGGCCCAGGAGAATTTGAACCATGAGTACACACGGTGTTCTTGCCAGGTACAGAGACCTGCTTCCCGTAACCGACCGCACTCCCATCATTACGCTCGGAGAAGGCGGCACTCCCCTGCTCAGGTCTCAGACACTTGAGAGAGAACTCGGTTGCCGCGAACTGTACTTCAAACTGGAAGGGTGTAATCCGACCGGCTCTTTCAAGGACAGGGGGATGGTCGTTGCCGTGGCCAAAGCCGTGGAGAACGGAAGCAAACAGATTATCTGTGCATCCACCGGAAACACGAGCGCGGCGGCAGCAGCCTATGGCGCCCGATTCGGGCTGGAGACCATCGTCGTCATTCCCGAGGGCAAGATTGCAATTGGAAAGCTCGCGCAGGCAATCGCGTACGGTGCCCGCATCATCGAGATTAAGGGCAATTTCGACGAGGCATTAACGATTGTACGCACACTGGCAGACAAGCACCCCATCGCACTCGTCAACTCCGTCAATCCCCACCGTATAGAGGGACAGAAAACGGCTGCCTTTGAGGTTGTCGATGACATCGGAGATGCCCCCGACTACCTGTTCATTCCCGTGGGAAATGCCGGCAATATCACCGCGTACTGGAAGGGCTTCGTCGAGTACCAGGCACTTGGAAAGTCCACGAAACGGCCTCTCATGATGGGCTTCCAGGCGGCAGGTGCTGCTCCGATAGTGAAGAAGAAGGTGGTGAAGAGACCGCATACAATCGCCACCGCCATCCGCATCGGCAATCCCGCCAGCTGGACCAGTGCTGAGGCAGCCCGCGATGAATCGGGCGGACTCATCGACATGGTCACCGACGATGAGATAATCAACGCCTATCGCAAGATAGCAGCGCAGGAGGGAGTCTTCATCGAACCCGGCTCCGCAGCCTCTCTCGCGGGACTGATTAAGATGAGTGCACACACCGATTTCAGCAACTCCAGGATAGTGTGTGTCTTCACCGGCCACGGCCTCAAGGACCCCGGCCTGCCGGCTAAGTACGCTGAACGCCCCACACAACTCCCTGCAGACCTGCCCACCATTGAGCGCGCACTATTCGGATAGAATGGTGCGCCGAGCGCAACCACCATTGAGGAGCAAAGGTTGAATCTGGAAAACATCAAAACCGCCACACGGATGGCCCTTGAAGCCATCGGCGAAGACCCCGACAGGGAAGGGCTCGTCGATACGCCCAGGCGCGTGGCCGACATGTATGCTGAACTCTTCTCCGGACTGCACCAGGACCCCGCAGCAGAATTGTCCGTCAGCTTCGATGAAGGCCACCAGGAGATGATTATCGTACGGGACATCCCGTTCTACTCCATGTGTGAGCACCATCTCCTGCCATTCTTCGGCGTGGTGCATGTCGGCTACATTCCCAGTGAAGAGGGGAAGGTGGTAGGCATCAGCAAGCTCGCACGGGTCGTTGAGATAGTCGCACGGAGACCTCAGCTCCAGGAGCGGATGACCCGCCAGATAGCCGACGTGGTCTTCGATACACTTGAACCGGATGGAGCCGCCGCCGTCATTGAAGCAGAGCACCTCTGCATGATGATGAGAGGCGTCAAGAAGCCGGGAAGCAAGATTATCACATCTGCGGTCAGGGGCTCGTTCAGGAGCCGGACTGTGACGCGCACTGAGTTCCTGTCCCTGATAACCGGTGGACGCTGAAGACCCGCATCAGCACGCCTGAATGCACCCGAGTGTCACCCTGCGGCAGAGACCTGACTCAGATATCGCCCCACAGGATGTCGCTCAGTCCGAACACGGGACCGTCTGCACAGACCTTCTTCCGTCCGGCGACGGTAGGCACTGAACAGCAATAGCACGCGCCCACCCCACACCCCATCCGCACCTCAAGAGAAACCTGTGCGCTGAGAAGCTTCTGTGCCGCCGTCTCCACATCCAGGATGGCATTGTGCATGGGAGTCGCGCAGGACAACTGTTCGCACGCCAGCGTATTCACTGCAGAGCACATCGCCGTGGGACCGCACAGGTACACCACATCAGCCCATTCAAGGTAATTCAGAGACGCATCAAATGCGGTACCCGCGAACCCCTCTGTTCCATCGTCAGTTGCGGTCACGCTCGTGACACTGTCCAGGCGCGTCATTGAAGGAATCAGGCTCTGGAGCCCCGCAGGAGCACGGTACAGCTCCGCAGAGGTCACCGCTCCCTGAACAAGCACCACGTCATGCTTCTCAGCCACTTCTGCCGCGAGGAAGCAGAGTGGCGCTATACCAACGCCTCCACCCACAAGAAGGAGGTGACTGCGAGTCTCAGGAGCCGTGAAGGGACGACCCAGGGGCCCATTCATATTGAGCATCTGCCCGGCAGAACGCCGTGAGAGCCACTGTGTTCCCTCGCCTTTCACACGAATCAGCAGTGCCACCTTGCCGTTGCCTGCCGCGTGAACACCGAGAGGCCTGCGCAGCGCGTGGCCATCACACTGCACCATTACAAACTGCCCGGGAACAGCGGCCCCCGCAATCTCCGGAGCTTCCAGGACGAGCATCGATAGCTGTGCCGAGAGAGACTCACAGGAGAGAACGCGTGCACTCAACTCGTACATCATTTCTTGCCTTTGAGATAGGTCTCCATACACTCGACGCTGTACAACTCTCCCTCAGTACTCACTGCGTCGAGTACCACGCGCAGAGTATCCAGGGACGTGTAGCAGGGAATACGCTTCTCAACCGCCGCCCTGCGGATGGCGAAACCATCCTTCAAGGCGAGACGACCGCCTGTAATCGTGTTCACCACCCCATTCACGGAGCCATCCTTGATGACATCAATCACGTTCGGATGCCCCCCGCTCAGAATCTTCGTCACCATCTGCACGGGAATACCCAGCGCGGATATCATCGCGGCGGTACCTTCCGTTGCACACAGAGTGAATCCAAGTTCCACCAGTCGCTTGACCAGGGAGAGTGCTTCGGTCTTATCCCTGTCCGCAATGCTCAGCAACAACTTCCCATGTGGCGGAAGCATGAGGCTGGAGGCAATCAAAGCTTTGACCAATGCTCCCTGGAAATTGAAGTCGATACCCATGACTTCGCCTGTTGACTTCATCTCTGGACCGAGATAGTTGTCCACACCAATCAACTTGGACATGGAGAACACCGGTGCCTTGATGCCGACAAGGTTGCTTCGCGGCCAGAGGCCTCCAAGATATCCTTGCTCCTTCAATGTCTTGCCGGCCATAACCTTGGTTGCAATACTCACCACCGGAACTCCCGTCACCTTGGAGATGAACGGAACCGTCCGGCTGCCACGCGGATTCACCTCAAGCACATATACTGACGACTTGTCATCTTCACGCACAATAACCATCTGTACGTTGATGAGTCCTCTCACGTCCATCGCCAGGGCGATTCGCGTGGTGTAATCCACCATCGTGCTCACTTCATGTTCCGTCAGGTTGACTCCGGGGTACACTGCAATGGAGTCGCCGCTGTGCACTCCTGCTCTCTCAATGTGTTCCATCACCCCCGGAATCAGCACCCGCTCTCCATCACCAATCGCATCAACTTCCACTTCCTTGCCCATCAGGTATTTGTCGATGAGCACGGGATGTCTGCTATCCAGTTCGAGCGCCATCACAAGGTAGCGGATGAGTTCCGTCTCGTTGTAGACGATTTCCATTGCCCTGCCGCCAAGCACGTAGCTTGGCCGAACGAGGAGCGGATATCCAAGTCCTTGTGCAACCCCGAGTGCCTCCTCAACGCTCCTCACACCGGTCCCCGGTGGCTGAGGAATGCCCAGCCGTGAGAGGAAGTCTTCAAACCGCCGGCGGTCTTCCGCGATATCGATGGTCTCCGCGCCGGAACCCATGATGGGCAGGTTGTTCCGCGATAGACAACCGGCCATGTTGATGGCGGTTTGTCCACCAAACTGCACGATACACGGGGCTGCATCGTGACCCTCGTTGTCAAGGATGTCACGCATGCTCTCTTCATCAAGCGGTTCGAAGTAGAGTCTGTCACTCGTATCAAAGTCAGTAGACACGGTCTCCGGATTGGAATTCACCAGGATGCTCTTGATGCCAAGGTCCTGCAAAGCCCACGCGGAGTGAACGCAACAGTAGTCAAACTCGATTCCCTGCCCGATTCTGATAGGCCCGCTGCCGATGACCACCGCCTTCTGCTCCGCGATTGGCACGGCCTCGTTCTCCTGCTCATAGGTACTGTAGAAGTAGGGAGTCTGCGCTTCGAACTCAGCGGCGCACGTATCCACCATCTTGTATACGGGGCGTATATTATGTCGACTTCTCATCTCCCGAACCTGCTCGGGAAGTCTGTCGGCAAGAACGGCAATCTGGTCGTCTGAGAACCCGGTTCTCTTCGCAGAACGCAGGGACTCCGGCGTAAGCTCTTCACCAAGAAGCTCCCTCTCCTTGTGAAGGATGTTCTGCAACTTGTCGATGAACCAGGGGTCAATGCCCGTTATCCTGCACGCATCCTCAGTGGTCATGCCTCTGCGCAACGCGCCCATCAGTGCCCACAAGCGAAGGTCATTCGGGTGAAGGGGATATGCATCATAGCCTTGCCCTTTGCTCCACTTCGGGTCCTCCCACAGGAGCGACTTGTCCCCAACCTCCAGCGACCTGACAGCCTTCTGCAGTGCCCCCTCAAATGAGCGGTCAATTGCCATGACTTCACCCGTCGCCTTCATCTGACTACCGGTCACCCTGTCTCCCATGGCGAACTTATCGAATGGCCATCTCGGTATCTTTGCCACGATGTAATCGATGGTAGGTTCAAATGACGCGAGCGTCTTCCCCGTGACCTTGTTCGGAATCTCATCCAGACGTTTCCCCGTCGCTATCTTGGATGACACGCGTGCAATCGGGTAGCCGGTCGCCTTGCTGGCCAGGGCAGAACTTCTACTGACACGAGGATTCACTTCAATGACGTAGTACTGGCTGCGTTCTATTCCAACCTGGTCAGGTGCCCAGTACTTTGCGACCATCGGATGTGGACTCAGGGAGAACTGGATATTGCAGCCGCCTTCAATCCCAAGAGCACGGATGATGCGAAGACTGGCCGACCTAAGCATCTGGTACTCCCTGTCGGTGAGTGTCTGGCTCGGAGCAACAACGATGCTGTCGCCCGTATGGACGCCCATGGGGTCCATGTTCTCCATACAGCAGATGGTGATGCAGTTGTCTGCCGCATCCCGCATGACTTCAAATTCGATTTCCTTCCAACCTGCGAGGCACTTCTCTACAAGCACCTCCCCACTCATGCTGCAATCCAGTCCATTGGCCGTCATGGTTTCCAGATCTTCCATGGTGTACGCCATGCCACCACCCGTGCCACCAAGCGTGTAGGATGGCCGCACAATCAGGGGCAACCCGATTCGCTCGGCAAGTTCTTTCGCGCCCGCCACCGAATTGACCGTCGCACTATCAGGAACGGGTTCACCAATCTTCAGAAGCAGGTTCTTGAACAACGAACGCTCTTCTGCATCCTTGATGGTCTGGACAGAGGTGCCCAGCATGCGAACACCGTACTTCTCCAGTATGCCCGCGTCGGCAATCTCCACCGCAAGGTTCAAGCCGGTCTGTCCTCCAAGAGTTGGGAGAAGGCCGTCGGGACGTTCCTTCGCGATGATTCTCTCCATGACCTCCACAGTGAGAGGCTCGATGTAGATATAATCCGCGATACCCTGGTCGGTCATGATGGTCGCAGGATTGGAGTTCACGAGCACAGTGGTGATGCCTTCCTCACGCAAGGCACGACATGCCTGTGCACCAGAGTAGTCAAACTCCGCAGCCTGGCCGATTATGATTGGCCCCGAGCCGATTACAAGTACTTTGGATGGTCTAGTCATCGTTCACTCTCCTAGTCGTCCTGTCTCGTCGCCCACAACGAATCTGGCATCAGTGTCTCACTGAGATGTGATATCCCCACCCGTGCATCGCGACCTGAGTGCCTCATCAACATGCACGCATTTTCCCGCAATGAAGGTTGCAAGAACCTTCCCCCGTAGAGTCCACCCATCGACCGGCGTGTTCTTTCCCTTCGAGAGGAAATGCGCGCTATCGACAGTCCATTCATAGTCCGGGTCAAACAGGGTCAGATTCACGAGACTGTCATCAGGAAACGAGACTCGTGAGTCTGGCAGTCGCAGTATTCCCGCCCCTCCACATGTGAGCGCATGCACAAGCCGTGGCAGACTCACCACGCCCTCATGGTAGCGCTTGAGAACGAGACCCAGGGCTGTCTCAAATCCGCTGATTCCAAAGGCCGCAGACTCAGGCGAGCCTTGCTTGTTGCCCACGGTGTGGGGTGCATGGTCGGTTGCTATCGCAGAGATGACCCCATCAGCGAGTCCTCGTGCCACCGCCATCGCGTCAGCACTGTTTCTCAGGGGTGGATTGACCTTGGCCTGATTGTTGAACCCTCTCTCTCCATTCTGTCCCTCAACAATAATTGCACATTCATCAGTCAGCACCATGTGATGAGGAGTCGCCTCAGCGGTCACCTTCAACCCTTCATCCTGTGCTCTACGCACCATCTCAACCGCACGGCCTGTGGTGATATGGGCGATGTGCACGTGGGCACCCGTCGTGCGCGCAAGGGCAATATCCCGGCACACTGCCAGTTCCTCGGCTGCCGGAGGCATTCCGGGAACTCCCAGCAGGGTAGACACTTCCCCCTCGTTCATCACTCCACCCATCACCAGGCCCCCATCCTGCGCATGGTCGATAACAGGTAACTGCAACTCGGCCGCGCGCTCGAGCGCATCACGCATGACAACAGAATCCAGCACGTAGTCGCCATCATCACTGAACCCCACCACTCCAGCCACCGCAAGCCCCTCAAGGTCGGCAACTTCACGGCCAAGTCTTCCTACTGTCACCGTGCCAAAGGGCAGTACTTCCACGACAGCGTCGGTGCGAACGATGTCCAACAGCGCACGCACGTTCGCCGCGGTGTCCATCGGTGGCCTCGTGTTCGGCATGCAACACACCGTGCCGAATCCGCCTGCCGCTGCAGCCATGGTTCCGGTTCTCACCGTTTCCTTATCCTCTGAACCGGGTTGACGCAGGTGACAATGCAGGTCGATGAACGAGGGACTCGCCACCAGACCTCTGCCGTCAACGTGTACACACCCATCACGACCGTCGGGAAGCACGTTGAGCAGCACTCCGTCCAGTATGCACAGGTCCCTGACACTGTCTGTGCCGGAACCCGGGTCAATCACCCTGACGTCATGGAGAATCACACATTCATTCATCTAGCCGGACACCTTCTCCTTCGCGCCGGGCTTGAACCCGCGAGATTCCGCGTCCTGAATGCTGCTGAATACCAGCAGGTTGTCTCTTCTGATTGCATTCGCCCACCGGCTTGTGGGCGAATGGTATTTTCGCCGGCTGGTTGGTTCGTCGTACGCCTCAGACGTGGCCACCGCCATCACCTCCACCTCATGGTCACAGTACATGCAACGCAGGCGGGGCGGAGTGCTATCAATCAGCTTGAATCGCTGGCGAAGGTATCTGCGCTCAGTCGGTTGATTGGCAACACAGCGCTCGTTCGGACACTGCACACCGGTGTCATGCATGTACTCCATATGCGCAGTTGGCACCCAGTCATCGGACGGGCTCTCTGAACAGGAGATTCCTGCAGGCATGCGCCCGAGTATCAAGGCTATCAACGCCATGCGCACAGGGACACCCTGGTGCGCCTGCGCGAAGTAGAGACTACGCGGGTCGGAGTCAATCTCCCGCGCCAGTTCATCCACCCTCGGCAATGGATGCAACACCACGCTTCTTTCAAATCCGGGAGTCTTCAACAGCCGACGATTCACTATCGGGTACTTCAGCGGCTGTCCGTCATCGCCCTCAGCACGCAACCTTTCTTTCTGCACCCGTGTCACATACAGTGCATCCACACCACGGTCGAGTTCCATCTGAGCGGACATATGCGGCAACATCGCAAGCTGATGGGGGCTGTGGGGCGTGACGTATATCGCGTCCACAGGAAGCACTCCCTCAACCTCATCTCTTCGAAGATGCTCCCCACTCACCACCTCACCTCCATAGTCCGTAGCGAGTTTGCTGAGTACATACTGCGGAGCGGCAAGTCCGGCACCCGGCCTGAACACCACTGTGGCGCCGAACCGTGCCAGCGCCCATGTGAGCGAATGTACGGTGCGTCCGTACTTCAGGTCTCCCCAGAGCGCTATCCGTATGCCCTCGAGATGCCCCTGGTCTTTCTTCAACGTATACAGGTCACACAACGTCTGTGTCGGATGTTCGTGTCCACCGTCGCCTGCATTGATGACCGGCACTCCTGCATGCTCTGAGACGACGCGGGCTGCTCCCTCCCATGGATGGCGCATGACGATTATGTCAGCATAGCCGCCAACCACCCGCGCCATGTCTGCAAGTGTCTCCCCTTTGGCCAGGGAGGTCGCACCGATGTCCACAGCACTCACAACCTGACCGCCAAGCCGCAGCATCGCAGTCTCAAAAGACAATCGAGTCCGCGTACTTGGTTCAAAGAACAGGCTCGCCATGATCTTGCCCCGGCATACATCGCCATACCGTTCCATGCCCGCACCAACATCGGCCGCGCCTGACAGAACACAGGACAATTCCACATTGGAGAAATCGTCGATGCTTGCGAGGCTACGCCCGGTTATCCCTGCTGCAATAACGTCCGCGTTCATCAATCCGCGACCCCCTGTCGGCCATTTCCGTCCAGTATCGTCACGCCATCAACGCCATCGGTTTCCGTGAGACGAACCTGGACGAGTTCAGCCCGTGCGCTGGGAATATTCTTGCCAACATAGTCAGCCCGAATGGGCAGTTCTCTGTGTCCCCTATCGACCAGGACCGCCAGTTGGATGCTCCGGGGTCTTCCGGTGTCAACCAGTGCATCCATCGCAGCCCTGATAGTGCGGCCGGTGCAGAGGACGTCGTCAACCAGCACGACATCTCTGTCATGAATCGAGACAGGTGACTTGTGCCCCCGCGCCGTATCTCCCGCGACAGAGACGACTGTCTGCACATTCGTGCCGCGGTTCTCCTCCCGCACATCCCTTCCGGAGACATACTCGCACGCGGCCTTCCCACTCTTCGATGCCGCAACACCACCGTGATGAGACACATCGTCACGATACGCGCCCACATCAAGCGGACTCACCGGGACAATATGGTTCTCATACACCGAGATTGCTTTCTGGAGACGGCCGGCCAGCGGGAATCCACGTGTCATCACGCCCACGAGGACGAGGTTGTCAGCTCCGTGGTTGCGTTCAAGAATCTCGTGAGCGACTCGCGCCAGTGCACGGGAAATGTCTGCGGAACTGAGAAGTACCTTGTCGGTCACGAGGTTACCCCGTAGCCGACAACACTGGATAGATAGAAGCTATGGGACGAATGGCCATAATGCCGAAATCTCATAATCCCCTTTCCAACCTCGCTGGGCTGATTTAAAGGTGAGGATATTCTAACACCACTTACCGACTACGGACAATGTCTGACTATTCGAGAAACCCTACCCTGTTTCCACTATCGGGTTGCCGGACTCTCGCCTCAACTCGGTTGCGGCTTGAGGCACGTCAACCACCCCGTATTCTCCGAGAGGTACCGCCATCTTCCCCGCCGGGAGGTCAGCCCTCAAACACACATGAGCACCCACGTGGGCGCCCTTTCCCACCCGGATACCGGGCATGAGGCTTGCGTTTATCCCCACACGACACTTCTGCCCCATGATGACGCCGAGCTTGTTCAGACCGGTGTTCTGACGCGTTCCATCAACGGCCACACGAACCCCACCTTCATCAAGCCGGAGATTCGCCGTCACTGCGCCGCTGCCAAACGAACAGCCGTCATCGATAATCGAGTCTCCCACGTAGTTCGAGTGAAACCAGCAGTCCCTGCCAACGTAGGAGTGCTTCACCTCTGTGCAATAGCCAACCACCGAGCCGGCACCTATGTGTGCCCCCCCTCGAATAAGTACATTGTTGCCGATGACGGTATTATCGCCGATATAGGCCGGGCCTCTGATTACCGCATTCTCGAGAATCCGCACACCCTCTCCTAGCAGCACGTTGCCGCTCAGTACTGCACTCTTCGCGATGCGTGCACTGGAAGGTACCACCGTCCTGATTGAATCAAGAAATGATTCCATCACACCGAATACATGCCACGGGTACTTGAGCGCATTCCACGCTCCCTCGTAGGGCACTGACCGTATCACGTGTCCTTCAGATATCATCAACCCGAGCGCTTTTTCGTAGCGGTCGTCGCATTGTGTATCAACCCGCGATAGCGCATCGCACAGCACTCGTCCGTCTTTGAGATAGTGAACCACCACGTTGACAATCTCGCTGGGTTCGGCACCGGGATCAGGCTTCTCCACTATTGCCGATACTCTGTTCGTGCTGTCGGCTACCATGTATCCGCCGGGGAAATACTCACGAACTCTACGGGCGAGGAGGCAGGCAGCAACATCATCACGGATTCCGGCGGCAAGGACCATTCGGTACGCGTCAATCTCAACCACGTCGTTCGAACTGACGACAAGAACTGGTCCATCCAGAAAGCCCTCCGCAGCCACCATGGCGCCAGCCATTCCCGTAGTCCCGTCCTGCTGCACGATGTGGCAGGCAACACCCTCAAGCCCATCTACAACAGACTGCACCGCAGACACATTCTGCGGCGCAACAACGAAAACGAAGTCATCCACTCCTGCCACACGAAGCCTGTCCACTGTATGCAGCAGCAGCGGCTTTCCGAGGTAGTCCAACATGAACTTGTCCTCTCGCAGTGGCCGCATTCGCCTCGCCACACCCCCGCAGAGGACTACAGCTCTCATCCTCTTCGTTCCCTCTCCACCAGTGCCTCCACCATTGAAACAGCGACTGCCAGGTCCCTCCCCACATCACCGGCGTGGGCCCCTTCCGCCGTCACACGAATCACTGGTTCGGTGCCACTGGGTCTCACCAGCAACCACGAGTCATCCCATTCGATGCGGACACCATCTGTCACGTCCACACTCGCGTAGCTCGTCTGTCCCGCCAGTTCATCAGGATTGGCAGCAAGCACCTCCATCACCCTGTTCTTCACACATGCAGGACATGCAATCTTTCGTTTCGCCAGACTCACAGCCGGTAACGACGCAACGAAGCGGCGGATATCCGTGCTCCGCGAGCACATCCCGAGGACATAGAGAGAACCAAGGATGCTCTCAGGATAAAGGCCAACGTCAGGAAAGATGTAGACACCGACGGATTCGGCCCCGAGCGCGGCATCCTGCTCCTGCGCCAGATGTGCCACCGCAACGTCGCCAACAACACCTCGAACCACGTGCCCGTCAACCTCTTCCACCGCGTGCTCCGGCAGGCGACCTGTCTCAACCGTCGTGGCAAGACACTTCTTACCCGTCTCCAGTACGCGGCAACGCGCCACCCACGCCACCATTTCGTCCAATCCGAGAAACCCCTCACTGTCACAGAAGACCACCCTGTCGGCATCCCCATCGAAGCACGCCGCAAGGCCACATCCCGAACAGGCCATTTGCCTCACCGTGGAATCAAGTACGTTGCGCGCAGGCTCAGGTCCCCGTCCGGGAAAGGTGCCATCAGGCTCGTCGTTCACCACATCCACACCGATGCCCAATGTGTCATACACCCGCCGCACGAAACCTGATGCGGCTCCATTGCCGGGGTCCAGCAGAACACGGACACTTGAGCGCGCGGCTGCCTCCGTGATCTCCTGCGGCAAAGTCTGCATGTACAATTCCAGGGGGTCATCGCACGGAATCACGTGACCCCGACCACTGGCATGGTCGCCGATGTCGCAGAGAACCTCTATGGCTCTTTCCTGTTGCCGGGAAAAGCCAATCCCTTCACGACTGAATAACTTGACACCGTTGTATGCAGGGGGATTGTGAGACGCAGTCACCATCACGCCGGCGTCATGCCCGCCCATGCGCGTGATAGCGGCTAGCACAGGCGTTGGAACCATGCCGAGGTCCACCACGTCCAGTCCAGCCGCAACGAGGGCCTCTGTCAACCAGCCCGCCACTAGAGGCCCGCTCAGGCGACTATCCCTCGCAAGGCACACGTGAGAGCCCCTTCCAAGAAACGTGCCGAGCGCCAGGCCAACGCGGGCACACACTTCCGCGGTGATATCCGTACCAACAATGCCACGGATTCCGCTGGTACCGAATTGGATGGGCTGTCTCATTGGTGGCACTTCCTCAATCAGCACTGCCGCACGCGAATGCCGATGCGGCCAGGCCGTGGCACGGAATCGCGTGATGTGTGTACCACTTCCCTCGTTGCTAGTATACTTACCACTTGTATGAATGAACACCCAGTACAGGTAGCATCACCTGTAGGCATCATGATGGTGCTTGTGTAGGATTGCGCCTACAACAGTTTGTCCGACTGAACGCCGACCTCGCGGTGGTACTCGCAGCGAGTCTCTTCACGCTTCCTGTTGTCCTGCTCACAACAGGATTGATTCGGGTCGGCTTCGCCGTGGTGTTCCTACTCTTCTCCCCCGGATACGCCCTCATCGCCGCCCTGTATCCACGCAAGGACAGCATTGACGGAATCGAGCGCCTCGCCCTCAGCTTTGGAACGAGCATTGCAGTAGTCCCGCTTATTGGCTTGCTGCTCAACTACACCGAATGGGGAATCCGCCTCGTCCCCATACTTATCAGTATAGATGCCGCCATCTTCATCTTCTGCAGCATCGCAGTGGTGAAGCGTTCCAGGCTTTACGAAGAGGAGCGCTTTCTCATCCACTTCACCCTTCCTCATGTGGAATGGCACGCCATGAGCACGAAAGACCGCATACTGACCGGCACGCTCACCGCGTCCATCATTTTCGCGATTGGTGTCCTGTTCTACGTTCTCACCACTCCAAAGCAAGCCGAGGAATTCACAGAGTTCTATGTCCTCGGCATGGAGGGGCGCGCAGATGACTACCCCACAGTTGTCCCAGCGGGACAGCCCGTGGATATCATCATCGGGATTGTGAATCACGAGGGAGAACCCGTCACCTACAAGGTCCAGGCGAGATTGGCTGATGATTCCGATGCGGTGGAAATAGCCACCGAAGCAGAATCCTCCGCCAAGGTGAACTCGCACACCTTCACGGTGGGGCCTCTCAACAACGAGGGAGAATGGGAGAACACGACTACGGTCACTCCCCTCGTTGCCGGGGAACAACAGCAGCTCCAGCTCCTTCTCTTCAACCCACGTATGCGCGTGGGACAGACACTGAGGGCTCAACTTTCCGACGACGGATACGCGTCCATTCAGATCGATGAAGGAAAAGGTGAAGCGCGTGTCACGCTGGCGGCGGGAGACAATCAGGACCACACATGCAGTATCGAAGCGTGGCAGTCAGGCAGAGTGGCATCCACTACCGATTTCCATGTCCCCCATGGACAGGACATGCATGAGAACTTCGAATTCCCCTCAGGGGAAACCATGTTCAGGCTCTACGACAACGGCGTGCTCGTGCTGGACGATTCAGGTGCCGAACTGGCGCTGCACTTGTGGATAGACGTCGAGTAACATTCACGTTCCAGCAGGCCGCCACCACTGGAAGACCACTGGCTGCTGCAGGTCAAGACAACTGCCACGGGTACTCTGCGTGCGATGACGACTCACTTGCCGGCCAGCTTGTTCCACATCTCCTGGCGACTCGCCTCCGGCGCAATCCGACTGACCCTGTCCACCACGTAGCCACCCGTCGCCATTGCCCGCATCCCGTCGCCGAGGTTCGATGTCAGGCACACGTGGGGACCCACATATGAGCCACCACCGACCAACACTCCCGGCATCAGGCTCGCGTTGATGCCGACGCGGCATGCCCTCCCCATGATAACGCCAAGTTTAGACAACCCTGTGCGCGCGGTCTGTCCCTCCCAATCGACTGACACAGGCCATTCATCGAGCCTCAGATTCGCAACGACCGAACCACTCGCAACCGCGCATCCGTCCTCCACTACCGAATCACCGATGTAGTTCGAGTGAAACCAGCAATCTTTCCCTATGTATGAACGCTTCACCTCGGTGGAGAAGCCTATGACAGAACCCGCCCCTATGTGAGAACCCCCACGGATGAGTACGTTGTTGCCGATGACAACGTTCTCCCCGATGTACGCAGGGCCTCGTATGACCGCGTTTTCCATCACCCTCGCATTCCGGGCAATGACTACCGTGCCGTCGATGTATGCGCTCTTCGCCACACGCACCGTATCAGAGACGGAGCGGTGCACACCCCAGATGAACTGCTCCATAACGGGGAGAACATCCCACGGATGCTTCATCGCCACCCAGAAACCCACGTACGGCACTGCAACCACGCGGCGGCCCTCGTCAATGAGCAGGTTCAATGCCTTCTGATACCGGCCATTTTCCTCCCGCGGAACACGCGAAAGTGCATCGAGCAACCGAGTTCCGTTCCGATGAAAGTGCACCACCACATTCACCAGGTCACTTGGTTCCGAGCCTTCATCCGGCTTCTCCTCGATATGAGACACATTCATCTTCTTGTCGGCCACCAGGTATCCACCTCGGAAGTAGTCCCTGGTCCTGCACGCCAGGATGCATACGTCGCTTTCCGTACGAGCCGCCGCCTCAACAACCTTCAGATAGGCTGAAGGCTCAACGACATCGCTCGAACTCACCACCAGCACCGGACCGTCCAGATAGTCCCGGGCCGATTCGAGCGCATCTGCCATGACCGTGGCGCATGCGGCTTGCTCAACCACACGGCACGTCACACCGTCTATCGGAGATACGATTCCGCGGAGACGCTCCGCATTCGATGCATTGGCAACGAGTACGACTTCATCGACGCCGCTCGCCGTCAACATGTCAATCATGTGCACCAGCAGTGGCTTCCCCAACAGGTCGAGCAGGAACTTGTCCTCAGCCAGTGGCCACATGCGCGTTGAATGTCCTCCGCAAAGCAACAGAGCCTTCAATTCATACCTCCTCGTGCTACCCGTTCCCAGGTAGTGGACCCGCGATACCGGTCCCAACAGTAGTGTCAATCACATGTTCACCCTGCGTCTCCGGCGTAGATGCCAGCCAGGACGTCACGGCATTCTGCCGCAATGCCGGCGGCATCAAGTCGGTGCAGCGCGAGCAGATGCCTCCTGTCGCCATGCACCAGGAACTCGTCAGGCAGAGCCAGGTGCTGCACATGAATCGCATGGAGACCTTCATCATTCAGCACGGCGAGAACTGCAGACCCGAACCCTCCCGTGCGCACATGCTCTTCCACAGTCAGCACAATGCCCACCTTGCGTGCTTCGGCGCAGATAACATCTCTGTCAGGTGGACTGGCAGACTTCGCATCAATCACCGCCGCATCGATACCTTCGAACGACAGCCGCTCGGCTGCTTCAAGCGATGGCATCACCATCGAGCCTATCGCAACAATCAACAGGTCGCTCCCCTCACGGAGCACCTCTGCTCCATCTGCGGACTCATTGCATACGCCTGCTCCCTCAATGACGACAGGCAGCAACGCACGGGGATACCTGATGGCCACGGGACCGGATCTGTCCAGGGCAATCCGCATCATTATGTCCAACTGTTGACCATCTCTCGGCGCCAGCACTTTCATGTTGGGCATGGGGCCAAGATACGCGAGGTCGAACACTCCCTGGTGGGTCTTTCCATCTTCTCCAACAACGCCGCTCCGGTCGACTGCGAATACGACGGGCAACGACGGCAGACATACGTCATGGACTATCTGATCGAAGGCCCGCTGAAGAAACGTTGAGTATATCGCGACCACGGGCTTCAGCCCGCCGGCAGCCATTCCAGCCGCGAGCGTCACGGCATGCTGTTCCGCAATGCCGACGTCCAACACCCTGCCGGGGAATTCCGCAGCTACGCCGCTGAGACCTGTTCCCTGCAGCATGGCAGCCGTAATCACAACGATTCGCGAATCCTGCGACAGCAATCTGCGGATACTATCCGCGAATGCATCACTGAATGTCTCTCCGGGGCCTTCATCACGTCTCTTCGGTGACAGGCCATGATAGGCAACCGGGTCTCGCTCAGCCGGACCGTAACCTTTTCCCTTCCGCGTGATGGCGTGCACCACCACGGGGTGCCGCAACGTGCGCGCCCGCCTCAACACGCGTTCTACTGACGCGATGTCGTGTCCGTCAACGGGGCCAAGATACGTCACTCCAAGTTCTTCAAACAGCATCACGGGCGTCACCATGCTCTTGAAGCCGGACTTGAGCCTGGCAAGCACCCAGCGAAGGCGCTTCCCCAATGGGAGACTCGACAACGCCCCATCCGCGTCTCTCTTCATCCGGGAATATGCCGACCCCGTGCGGAACATGTGCAGTCTTCGGGCCAGTGACCCCGCCGTAGGAGAAATGGACATGCCATTGTCGTTCAACAGGATTATGAGGCGCGTCCCCTGGTGACCTGCGTGATTGAGCGCCTCGTATGCCATCCCCGTGGTAAGAGAACCATCTCCTATCACTGTCACTACGTCGTTGCTTCCGCCCAGGCGGTCCCGCGCCATCGCCATACCGAGCGCCGCAGATATGCCAGTGCCTGCGTGTCCCGCAATGAATGCATCATGAATACTCTCTTCAGGATCAGGGAAGCCAGACAGCCCGCCATACTGCCTGAGAGAACCGAACCGGCTGGCTCTGCCGGTGAGAAGCTTGTGAACGTAACTCTGATGTCCAACGTCCCAGACGATACGGTCTACGGAAGAATCGAACACGCGGTGCAGCGCCACGGTCAGTTCCACCACTCCAAGATTGGAGGACAGGTGTCCTCCGGTTTCGGTCACACTATCAACAAGGACACGCCGGATGTCACTGCACAGTTCCCCCAACTCCTGCGCATCCAGTCCCTGAATATCCCCAGGTCCGGTTACTCGTTCAAGCACGATTAGCCCTCACGATATCGCTCTTCCCCACATCTACAATCAACGTGCGTATGCCTTTCATCTCCAGAGAACGAAGCTCGGTAAGAAGACTGCCCGCATCCCACTGCATGGCAGTAAAAGCCACACACCACGATGGATAGAAACGGTTGACGGCGTTGTGTATCAATCTCCCCACAGGGTCCACACGCACTCCCTCACGCATCACCCTCGCCTCCAGACCAAGCAATCCCAGCAGACGCAAAGCCGTCTCACTCCCCATCCTGCGCAGGCTGTTGATCCGCGCTTCAATCGCTTGCAGGCTCATCGGTTGCAGCATCCGGCTCCATTCTATACCCGTCTGTACCTCGGCCGTCGCATTCAGCGCACGCCGTACCAGCGCGCGTCCTTCCAGCGCCTGTCCGATTCTCTCTTCCTGACCATCACCATAGAGTCCGATGGCCGCGCTCTGCGATAGACCCACGACCGCCAGAACACCGGACAGAAACTTGTAGACAAGCCGGTCAGCCTCATCAGCATTCGCTACACCTAGATTCACCAATATCAATCCTGTCGCCCCCGGATTTTCTCCGAAGGTCTTCACAACCAGGGACTGCAACTTGGCCGTGTGTTTCCAGTCGACGGTGCGAATCGAATCACCCGGCACATACGCGCGTGATGCAACATATTCCCCACCACCACTCAGGCCGGCAACTTCGGCGATGTCACCTGCCAGATAGTTGCCTCCACCTTCTCCCATCTCCCCCTTCTCAAGAAAGCGCATGGCAGCTGACTGGGCAACCTGTGCCCTGGGAATGACATGAAGGTGAAGAATGCGAAGGCTCTGACCAACGTAAATGAGTCCAAGCTCGTCGGACACACATGCATATACCATGATGTCCGTGGGACCCCCAAGTAGAGGCGTCAATGACACCACCACTTCCACACTATCACCATTGATTCGCACCGGTGACAGGGATTCCACCACGGCACCACCGGACACGCGGATAGACACATTGCAGCAGGACCGGCACACCCGTCGAATCACTACTTCGCGACGCACTGTGGTGCCTGCCCCCACGCGAGACTCCAGTACTTCCGCAACGAGCGGTTGCCTGCCAAGCCGCCGAAACTGCACATACCACGTTCCCAGCAACACAATGGCCACCATTGCGCACGATGCCGCCAGGATGATGGCCTGCACCACAATCGCGATGAACAAACCGCACGCGAGTACGGTCACCATCGACACTGCTATCAGAGACGGACGCGGCTTCGAAGTCGCACTTGAAGGCATGAGAGGCATCGCGATGGACTGAAGGCCAAAGGAGACCGCCGGTAGCGCGGGTAACGCAAGCACAACGCCCCACAGGTTCAACACACCAAACGTCAACAACGGAATCGCAAGCACCGAGAAGAGTGCTGCCCCCAGGAACACTCCCCATCTGCCAGTCCACAGACTCGTCAGGTACACAACCACCACAGCACCCGCCATGACTCCCGAAAACACATCAGCCAGAAGGGCAGCCCCGGACAAAATCACAACCGGGCACGCCAGCAGAACCGGACTCACTTTGCGATACATTGCGAAACAGGGAACACAGATATCCCTTCAGCAGAGGAGACTCGTCTGGTCGGTTGTGCACCTCGCACAATTGAGGTGGCAGATTCCTGCCGATGTCAGGCAGTCTCTCTGGGGACGGCAACCTCTTCAAGCGCTGCGCTGATAAGGTCATCCCTTTTCACTCCCATCTCCTCCGCCTCACCCGTCAGCACCAGTCTGTGATACACAACATTCGGCAGCATATGCTTGACATGGTCCGGCAGCACATAGTCCATCCCCTCCAGACACGCCAGGGCTCTGCTGGACTTGAACAGACCGATCCCGACTCGAGAACTCAGGGGTTCACGGACACTTTCCTGTGCGCGAAGCCAGTCAATCAGCGACTTCATGTACCACACAACAGGCTCAGCCACATGCACCTGAGTGACTTTGAGCCGTAGTCTCAGTACGTCCTCCGGACCTATAACCGCGCCAATCAGGGAACGTTCTATGCCGTCGATTCCCCCGATAATTCTGCGCTCATCGTCAACAGACGGAAGTCCACTCCATGAATACAACATGAAGCGGTCACTCTGCACGTAACTCAACGGGTAGGTTCCCGGCCCGCCATAAGGAAGCTGGCTGGCGATAACCATGAATGGCTCCGGCAACTGATACGTTTCGCCTTCGACGGTAACCTGACGCTCCTGCATCGCCTCCAGAAGAGCCGATTGGGTTCGGACCGTGGTCCGATTCAATTCATCGGCAAGAACCACATTCGCAAATAGCGGACCCTCTATGAAGCGCTTCTCACCGTCAGTCCGGTAGAGATTGAAGCCAGTTACGTCGCTCGGCAACATGTCTGGAGTGAATTGGATTCGCTTGAACGTCCCACCGATAACCGTCGAGAACACGCGGGCTGTGGTGGTCTTCCCTGTGCCGGCCAGCCCCTCAATCAGTACATGGCCACCGCAGAGCATCCCAATCATCAGCAGCCGCTTCAACTCCTGCTTTCCAACCACAACCTTGTCGGTCTCTGCAAGTATGCGGCGGCTCAACTCAACAAGTTCAATCATTATCTTGCCGTTGGCGATTATAGCATGCGTAGCTGAACGCAAGAGAGCACAGAACCAACAGAAGTATCATGGCGCCGAAACCACTCCGCACAACTGCGCTCACGCGATTCAGAGTAGCCTTACCAGAGTCAACTTCATCATCAGGTAGATACACCTGGTCAAACATGACGTCGCCCCGAACGAATTCCTCGATTATTCTTACGTTTGAGCCTGCGACCACAACGCCGTTCAGCAGGACGCTCGAATCTGAGATTACCACCACCTCTCCACGTCCTCGCGGAGAGACAACTCCTATAGCAAACGGTCCATCCGGTTCATCTTCTCCGCGCTGGCCGTCACCATCCACATCCCCGTAGCTGAAATGTGATGACCGTGCCCACACATCGGTGCTCTCTGCACATTCCAGCCACGTGCCGCAGTCAAGGACCAGTTCACCCAACACTCCTTCATCTCCCACTCCAAGGCACTCAACACGTGGCATTACCGCGTCTTTGTAGCAATGCAGGGAGTCTTTCATCAGAGTGCCCGCAAATCTCACGCGTTCCCCGAGGCCCGTAAGGACTTCGTTGCCATAGCCAAAATCATCCAGCAGCAGCAGCGTGCCACCTGCCTCCACAAATTCGCCTATGGCCCGCACATCAGCAGTCCCTACAGGCATGCGTGGAATGACCACCAGAGTGGCCGGCATTTCGACTTCATTCAGTTCATCATATGAATACAGGGGCGTCCCATCCAGCTCTGCACAAGCCACACTCAGGCCATTCCACCCCGCGTTCAGTACACTTCCATCGCGACCTATCGGATGTGCCCAGACCAGCACCACGACTGAAAGAAGGCCGACAAGAGCCAGGACAGAGATGGCAGGAAGATGGCGCCTCATTGCGCGTCCTCGCTTCCATCCCTCTCACCATCGGAGTTTGACTGTGCGCTTCTCAACATCGCGAGCAATCTGCGGCCCAATCTCGCGCTCTGTCTGTCTGGCTCACGTGGCCCGTACATTGCCTCTTCCGCCAGCATCGTCAGCTTTCCGAAGATTCTAGGCTCAAAGCCCAGGCGCTGCTGAACACTCACGAGATACTCCCTGAGCGTCATCTCTCTCCGCAGCATCACGCCCAGGGTCTTCTGAAGCACAACAACGGCCTGGTAGTAGAGTCTCGCGAGCAACTGTCGAGACCCGCCGACATCGTCGAAGGAAATACCATCGACAGCAGCAACCGCAACGTCGTACGGAATCGATTGCAGAACCGGCAGTGGCAAGGGTTCCGGCTCCAGGACCGCGTGCCGCAGTCTACGGCGATTAAGAACGCCGAGCCCAAGCACTACACCGAGGGAAACCAGGAGTACATTCGGGATGAGCAGATTCACTAGCATCAACTGTGCGGTCGCCTCAGTCGGACGATGCCACGGCTCATCAGCAGACGCTCTCACAATCAGTTGCCTCATCCCCATATCCCACACACGGCATTCCACCGGTACCTGTACCTCAGCATGGATTTCGTCCTGCGTCCAGAGAGCCTGACGCTCTCCTGCCGCCGCCGACATGTGCATCACACTCAGGGGGAGACTCGAATACACGTCAACGGAGACTGTCTCCAACCCCACGAATGTACCTGTCACCGCCTGGCGCAACAGCGAGGAGGACAGAGAAGGCACGAACGCGAATCGACTCATCGACAGTTCCACCGTGGGCTCAACTGTGGTCACTTCTGTATCCACAGTGAAGTCACACGGCGCACATCTTGCAGAGTCATCTGCAGGAACAAACGCCTTCACCTGGACTTCTCCTTCAACAGCGTTCTCCGCCACCCTGAAATCGATACTGAAGTCGCCTTCCGGTCCCACCTGTCTTGTTCCCACAGCATCATCGCCCACAAGTATCATGACTTCCCGGCCCTCTGTCGGACCACTGGAGTCGATAGTGCCCACGACCGTTGCACCAAGACCGGGATGCATCTGCGATGGCACGGCCAGAGCGACCGTGGACGTGTGGAATCGCACCGTCATGACGTAGTCATCACTCGTGACGGCCCTGTAGCGGCCAAGGTCGTCTCCCTCCGGTTGATAGGAGGCTCGGACAATGTGCCGGGGAACGTATTCAAACGGTAGAGTCACGGACCTGGCAAAGGCCCCATCGCCGTCTGTCTGCGCCACGCCGACTCCAACACCGTCGATAAGTAGAGTAATCTCTTTGTTGGTGATCGGCTTTCCGTCAACGGACAGCACTCCGGACACCGCAGTGATATCCCCGACCCAGACTGCATCATCACGTACATGAAGAGTCAGGTCAGGCTGCAGTAAGTCATTCTTCACGGTTGCCTCGAGAAATGCAGCGTCAAGACGACTCTCATACTCGGAGGCGAGGAGGGTCACCCTCTCCATCGTGCGGGAAATCATCAATCTCGACTGTTCGAGTTGACTAGATGAACCACCCTGTCCTGACCTTCGCAGAAGGACGAATGCCTCAGCCGTGGCCTTCTCAAGAGCAATCAATTGCTCTCTCGCACGTGTCAGCAATGACCTGGAGATACCAAGAGAGAGGCCCGCACCGGTCAAGTCGTTGTTCTCGAGAGAACTCTCACAATCCTCAACCGCCAGTCTCAGGCTCCCAATCGTGTCCGTGAGCAGGTTGCACAATTCCACATATCTGTTGCACACATCGAAGACGCTCGCGGGAAGGTGAGCCCGGTCGATGTTCACATTCCTGAGACCATCCTGCGTGGCGGTGAAGTCTTCCGACGCAAGAGCACCCAACATCGCATCGAGGTGTTCAAAAAGCAATCCCACTTCAAATCGCTCGTGAACGCCAGAAGGGTCAACGTGAAATACCGGCCCTTCACGTTCGGGGACAGCAATACATCCACAACACAGCAATGTGATACTCGCACACAGAGTACAGGTCACTCTCAATCGTCTGCGCATGTCACAAGTCTCTTCGGTGTTCGGCCATGCCTACTCACACAGAGTGTCGCCTCATCCCGTGATGATTCGCACCATTTCAGCGATGACGATCACCGCGAAGCACACTACAAAAACGCGTTCCACCCATGCCAGAGAATTCCGTGCCCTGTCGCTCAGCCATACGAACAGTTGGTTCAATGCAAGAGTCTCGATGATGTAGACGCTCAGGCACAAATCAAGCCGCGTCTCGCCCGCCCACACAAACACAACTGCAGTCCCCAGTACGAGTATCGAGAGGAAACACACGTATCTATCAACGATTGACATAGGTCAGTCTGCGCCCTTCAAGAGCAGCACAACCGTCCGCGAGTGCTGGTCGACTTCCTCTGACTCTATCGTGACACAGCGACTTCGCGCCTGTGCCACAAGAGCCGCAGCGATGGAACCCGGAAGTGAGCCGATACAGGCCTCCGTTGCGGAAGACATCCACCCTTTCGGAATGGATTCGTCGGAGAAGTGGACCTCGAAGCGGTCCCCCAGTTCATGAAGGGCAACACTCCCTGCGATTCGCAACGTTGAGACAACCACCCTGGTGAGTTCCACCGTCATCTCGTCGACGGTGCGTCCCGGCGCGGGGCACATCGTCTCGATGGCAACACCTCCAGGCGTGGCCACCAGAAGGCCGACCTCTTCCGGTGCCTTCCCGTATCCCACGACGAGCCGGTCCTCGATACCATGGCCCAGTGAGGAAACGTCCACGTCCTCAGAAAGCGGAATCAGAGCCCGAACTCTTCCCCCTGACACAGCCGACGGCAGATAGAGCGCACGCGTTTGAAGTCCCAGTTCCTCAAGCAGCCTCGCCACATTCTCATACCCTGTCCGCGCCAGTAACTCGGACAGTTCAGATGACATCCCCTTTGCAGAAACGCCGAGCACCGTGATGACAAGGCCGAGCACAAGTACCGCCAAACCCGTCGATGCTCCGGCAGGCGATTCGAGCAACAGCAATGACGCTCCCAGTACCGCCCCGCCTGCCACCAACAGGGCTGCTCCAAGTTCAGCGTATCGTCTCCCGTTCATTCTCGCCCTTCACCGAGAATCCGCAATACCCCTGACACTCCCAATGCCGACGACAGAAGCCCCGCATACGTCGTCTCGCCTCTCAGCAGCCGCGCACAGGCGCGCCCTATCCTGTCTTCGTCCCGGAGCCCAACCATGGCTGCGGCTCCGAGCAGCTTCATGGCTCTCAGCAACCGCCGCCCGGCTTCGATTTCGGGTATCAGTCTCGTCATCACCGATTCTTCATATGCTCTGATGTCCGGCTCCGCATTTCTCACTTCGGCAGCTACAACGTCGGCCGCCATTCGTGCGCTCAACAGAGCGTTGCGAATGCCTTCTCCTGTCAACGGGTCGCACAAGCCCGCTGCATCGCCCACCACCAGCGCACTCTTCTCCGCCTGTTTGTACGGCCTGCGAACAGAGGGAATAGGATGTGCACAGTCTGCGGTGACCGGCTCATTCTCCAGGCCAAGATGCCGGAACAAACAGGCAACTGTAGCACGCCAGTCGACCCGGCGGTCGTGGCATTCGACCCCAACCGAGAGGTAGTCGTTTCGAGGGAACATCCATCCGTACGTGGCGTCCGCAAGCCCGAGTATCAATTCCACCTCATCGTTCCGCCGCCATCCGGCAGGTTTCTGCACGAGGTACGCGAAACCCAGCGCTACATCCTTGTTGACGACAATGCCAAGCTGACACGCAGTAGTGCCCTTCGTGCCATCAGCACACACCACTATGCGCGCGTCAACCTCGCACGTCGCACAGGTCAGATGTACACCTCCGGCAGTGTTCTCCGCGGCGACAACGCGCTGCCCGTCAATCATCCGTGCACCGGAGGCGATACACGACACCCACAGGGAAGTGTCAAGCACCTCCCTCGCGACCGTGTACATGAAGGGCCGCTCCTCATGCCATGACACTTCTCGATTTCCCACAGACGAGACGCGAAGTGCCTTGATTTCACATTCCATCGCTTCGGAGACGTCACTGCTGATGAGCTTTCTCGCCCCGACCGAGAGGCCTCCCGCACAACACTTGGGCCGTGGTACCTGCTCACGTTCAATGAGCGCCACATCGATTCCCCTTCCAGCCAGTTCGGCGGCAACGGTACATCCGGCAGGACCCGCACCCACAACGCACACTTCACATCTCAACGTCTGTGACATGTATTGACACCTTTAGGCACGCCAAGACGATAGCATGGCGAGCACGTATGCGAACAGGGTTTGAGTCTTGCAGCAGCGGCACGATGCCGACGGACACCCCATCCAGAGGATGAAGATGGAACTGAACGCGAGCTGCAAGAATTCAGCAGGAGGAATCGAGCTTCAGGAATCTAGCGCTATAGGCGCTGAATGGTGGAGGCGGGGGAGAGTCGAACTCCCCGTCCAAGAAAAGGTTGCCAGAATGTACTACAGGCTTAGTCGGCCGCCAGATTCCTCGCCTGTCCCTCGTCCGCCGACCGAGTCAGGTCAGGCCAGCCAGCTTATCTTTCCCGGGTTCCGCCAGCAACCACCCCGGGGCACCACGGCATTTCGTCGCTCACGTCTAGCCCGCCATGGTGGGGCCAGGGTGAACGCGCAACCTGTTTAGGCCGCGACGGGAACTAAGTCGTTCTCGTTTGTTTTTTTGCCACCTGTTTTGTGAGGTTGATGGCACCTCAGCCTGCAATCCTGTGGGCCCTCCCCTGTCGAAACCACGCGCCCCCAAGGAGAATTGTTGGATGCCGCCAACCAGCCGCAACCACTACTTGTTCCGCGATTTCAACACGCGGTCCAGTTCTCGGTCCTGGTCCCTTCTGGCAATACTCTCACGCTTGTCGTACTGCTTCTTGCCGCGCGCAAGCGCAATAGCCACTTTGGCGACTCCACCCTTAATGTACAGTCGAACGGGAACAAGCGTCAAACTCTTCTGCTTGATAACAGCAGCAAGGTTCTCCATTTCTTTCTTGTGCAGCAGCAGTTTCCGTGGCCGCTCAGGGTCATGCCCGTGATAACTCGCCGCGTCGTACTGGGCGATATGGACGTTGAAAAGCCACAATTCGCCCTTCTCTTCTCTCGCATATGCATCGCGCAGGTTCACACGACCGTCTCTGATGGACTTGATCTCTGAACCTTTCAGGACCAGCCCTGCCTCAATCGTTTCCTCAATGACGTAGTCATGATAGGCTTTGCGATTAACTGTGATAGTGCGCGTTTCCCCACCCATACGCCAATTCTACAGCACGGAGAGCCAACTCAGAAGCCGGGAGTGCCTTGGACCGCGCTGACAGGACCAGTTTCGTCCTGGTAGTGCTGCTCGTTGGCGCTTCAATCGTGGGACTCTCCAGGCTGCTACCCCATGCCGGAGCAGCAGCCACGGCTCCCCTGGAGTTCCGGGAGTTCGCCGAGCCCACTGCAGTGTCCATTGTGCTAGGCGGAGAGGTGGAACACCCCGGAGTCTACACGATTGCCATGACGTCCACACTCGCCGACATCATCCTCCTCGCCGGAGTCGACCCCTGCACGGAGACCCCGGTCATCCAGGTCGACCTATTCACATCCTCTGACGAGGCCACATACCAGCGGGTAGACATCAATCACGCTGAAGCATGGCTACTGCAGTCCCTTCCCGGAATCGGCGCCGACCGGGCCACGGCCATCGTCGCACACAGAACATCGCACGGGCCTTTCGCCTGCCCCGAGGAAATCATGCTCGTAGAAAGCATAGGAGAGAAGACTTACGAGGCAATCGCCTCGCTGATTACGGCCGAGTAGTCTCTCATATGTGGCTTCTGACATGCAGTTGCGGATTCATTGCAGGAGTGGCTCTGACCGCTGTCTACGGAACACCGTGGATTCCCGCTGCAGGTCTTCTCATGGCATCCATGGTGGTCGCGCTCACTCGCCACAGGTTGTCGTTGTCAGTCATCCTTGCACTCTGCGCAATAGCAGTCATGGTCGGCAATACCCGCTACACGTCTTCTCTGCCTGAATGGGGCTCCGAACACATCTCGTTCTACAACGACGAGGTGCACGATACGATGGAAGGCACCATCGCAGAACAACCGGAACAACGGGGAATGTTCACTCGATTCGTCATCACAGATGTGATAATCACAACGGACCAACCGGCGCAACCCGTCGCAGGAAGGGTCCTTGCTTCAACATACGATGTTGGACAACTCACCCTGGGCGACAGAGTAGCGCTGTCTGGAGTCCTGGAATCACCACCACCACTGGACGGGTTCGACTACGCTGCATATCTGGCCTGCAAAGACATCTACTCAGTCGCCCTGTACTCAGAGGTTAGAATACTCCCCCAGCCAGGAGACTATCCCGTCCGTTCGTATCTAGCATCTCTCAATCAGAGATTCTCCACATCTCTTTCCAAATCACTTCCCGAACCTGAATCATCTCTGGCACAGTCACTACTGCTGGGCAGACGCGGCAGTATGCCCGAATCGGTCGAAGATGCGTTCAACAGGACGGGTACAACGCATCTTCTCGCAATCTCCGGCCTGCATCTCGGAATACTGCTGGTTGCACTTCTCACAGTCCTGCTAGCCATACTTGGCCGCAGACACTATCTCTACGTGTGGTTCGCCATCGCCGCACTCTGGACATACGCCTCTTTCACCGGCATGAATCCACCTGTCGTGAGAGCTGCAGCAATGGCAAGTCTGTTTCTGCTCGCCGAACTTGCGGGGAGACAGAAGAACCTGGCCACCGCTCTCGCGTTCGCTGCAGCCATCATGGTCGCCATCGAACCAGCTCTTCTATGGGACACATCGTTCCAGTTGAGCGCTCTCGCCATGGCAGGAATCACCGTGCTCTTTGAGCCGATACGACTCGCTCTGGCTCGAATCCTTCCGACTGCTGACACACAGGGGTGGCACGTCCGCATTCTCGGTTCCGCAGCGGACGTGGTGGCGGCCACATGCGCCGCAACTCTGGCCATCCTGCCGGTCACAGCCAACACCTTCGGCATCGTGTCCCTTGTCGCGATACCCGCATCACTTCTCACCATACCCATCTTGCCTCTCGCCATCTCAACCTCTGCCATGACAGCACTGGTGGCCCTCGTGTCACCAGTGGTAGCCCAACCTTTCGCATGGGTGTGCTGGCTGTTTCTCCATTGCCTCATAGACATTGTCACTCTGCTGTCTCACATCCCATGGGCGACAGTCTCGCTGCATCTCGAACCGATAGTCGTCCTCTGCTACTACATCTGCCTCCTCTGTGGTTTCCTGTTCTGGAAACAGTACGGAAAGACGGTTTCTGAGGAACTCCCCCGTGTTGCCAACCGGCTTGAATCATCCAGATCCAGGATGAGATGGGCCATTCCGCCACTTCTAATAATCGCGGCGCTAGTCTGGAGCGCAGTCGCAGTGGCGCCGGACGGAAAGCTCCACGTCGTCTTTCTTGACGTGGGCCAGGGAGACGCTATACTCGTCATCTCACCCTCAGGCAGAACCGTACTGGTGGATGGTGGCACTCACGCATCCGGCATCTCCACAATGCTGGGGCAACACCTGCCATTCTGGAACCGCACAATCGACATGGTAATCAGCACTCAGCCACATGCCGACCACATCGGCGGACTGCTCGACGTCCTGGATAGATATGAGGTGCACACTGTCGTCCAGTCAACCACAAACTACGACTCCCTGCTGGTTGAAGAATGGAATCGTCGACTGTCATATCTGGATATCTCTCCCGTTCAGGCCACGGCAGGGATGTCAGTTGCACTCGACGAAGGGACTATTCTCACCCTCTTGAATCCGCCTGAGAAGAGAGTCACGGGGACCAGCGATGACGTCGACAACAATGGCGTTGTCCTCAGGATAGACTACGGCACAGTCAGTTTCCTGCTGACGGCAGACATACGACTTGAGACGGAGAGGAGACTCCTGCATGATGGCACACCCCTCAGGGCAACGGTACTCAAGGTCGGTCATCACGGTAGCGACACGTCATCAGGCAGTCAGTTTCTGGCTGCAGTGGACCCTGAATGTGCCATCGTCTCAGTTGGGAAGGACAACTCCTACGGCCATCCACACGAGAGTGTAGTCAATCGACTCGAGGAGTACAGCACGCATCTCTACACCACAGCCGAATCAGGGACAATCGAACTCACAACCGATGGGGAATCTCTCTGGATGCAAACGTGGAAGCACGGATAGCACCACCCATCAACGTGATGAGAAAGCTGTCCTGCGAACTGCGCTGCCCCGGGCGCTCCAGCGCTCCACAGTACAACCGCTGATGTACGCTACAGACCACGCCTGCGCGTATAGAACAACCCCAACCCTACACACCCCGCACCAACGAAGATAAGAAACGTCCATTTCAGCGCAATCGCGAGTACGAGCATGTACACAAGGTTGATTGCAACCGCCACCATGGAGCACCCGACCAGTAGGCGTGGGCTTACCTTCACGGTACCGCGCAGATACGTGGCAGGGAGACGGCGCACGAGGCGTATTGCCCCGCACAACACAAGACTCACGATGAACAGCAACCCGAAATTCAGCACCGCTCCCATTGTCATCAGTGGCGGGTTGAAGGCCAGCGTTACAGCCGTCATAACGAAGATCAAAGTAAGACCGTAGTGCGGTGTCCCGAATCTTTCATTCACCCGGGAGAAGGCCTTCGGCAGATAGCCATCCAGAGAGAACGCCAGGGCATACCTCCCAGCCGCGGTGAGCGCAAGGTTGATTGTCGTCATGCTGGCCATAACACCGCCACCAACCACGAACAGGGCGAGCCAACCGCCGGAAAGAAACGTTGCAGCGACGTCGCCAAGGGTTCCCGCTGAGAATTCCTCCCATCCGACGCTTCCAACTGCAACCAACTCAATCAGTAAATACAGCACCAGCACGATGGAGATGCTCACCACCAGCGCGCGCGGAATCACGGAGCGCGCGTCCCGTATCTCATCACCCATTTCTATTCCGAACAGGCCTCCGGCAAGGAGCGTATAGAGGAGCGCCGATGCTCCGACCAGTCCAACCAATCCTCCTGAGAATCCGATGGACAGGTACTCCACATGGATTGCAGGGATACCCCCAACGATGAACGTCAACAGCGCCGCCAGCAATACGGCAACACCCACAAACTGTGCCTGTGTCACCAGGCGCACGCCGGCAAGGTTCACCACAAACAACAGCGTCATCACCCCTATCGCAGACAGCGTAATCGGCAGGCCGGGAACCAGCACCGCGAGCAACTTCGCGGTCGCAATGGCAAACAGGGGCAACATCCCAAGCGGAATCGCGATGAACAGCACCATCCAGCCCGCCACTGCGAGAGGACGAGAGAACAGTTTTGCATACTGGTAGTTCGCACATGTCACAGGCAGGGCGGACGACAGTGCCGCATATGCAGGAACGCTCAGCAGAATCGGAGTGGCCGATATCAGTTGTGCCACAATCAGGGAAGACCCGGTGAGACCGGCGGCCACGGCTGTAAGGAGGAAAAGAGAACCCCCTATGTTCAGACCAACCATTATCGCGACCAGCCCAATCATCCCTATCTCCTGCCGAAGGTTGGCAGTAAGAGGTCGCCCCATAACGAATCTCAAGTCATGCCCTGTATCCACGCATCTCCTCGTGTACTACTACTCAGACTAGTCCGTCTCGCCAAGAATCCGTTTCGTAATCGTTCTCGGATGCCGCAACCGTCCTCTGTTCCGGTATATCACGAAACCCATCAGGACCATTCCATACAACGCCAGCTTCACAGAATCATAGACGATGTACGTGAACAAAGGCACGAACGGCGCACCGCAGGCGACAACGAAGAACAGCCTTCGCGACCCTCCACGCCTCAGGTTCAATAACAGCACGATTCCCATGACGGCAAGTGCCAATCCCATCGCCTTCGGGACGATTCCAAGGAATACCCCTATCAGTGTCGCTGCACCCTGCCCACCCCTGAAGTTGATAAACACAGGGTAGACATGACCCACAACTGAAGCCAGGCCAGCAGCAAAAACCCATGCCATGCCGACTCCCAGGATTTGCGCCAGTGCAACCGACAGCACACCTTTCCCAATGTCGCAGATAAGCACGAAGATTCCGTCACGCAGACCGACCACTCGAATGACGCTACCGGCTCCCGCGTTGCCGATGTCCACGTCGCGTATGTCGACCTGTTTCCGCGCGCGCGTCACCAGATACGCAAACGGAATCGAACCCAACAGATATCCGAGAAGTATTGCAATTGACTCAAACATAGTCACCTGATTGTCAGCGCACTATAGTCATTACCGCGTGCTCATTACAACCCCTTATTTCGATATGGCAAGAAAAGGTGGCCCGCGAAAACCGCGGGCCACCTTGTTGTCGTCGTTACCCTCTGTGCTACTGCGGATTCCACCGCTAGATGGAGCGTATCTCCTCTCGCATGAACCGGATGTACGATACCCCGAAACAGATGGCACACAACGCGATTATCGTCA
>JAFGFT010000082.1 GCA_016930935.1 Dehalococcoidia bacterium
CGCAGAACATCTAGACTACCTGCTATCCGAGCCATTTCCGCCGGGGATTCCCAAAGATGAGGAAACCCAACGGCTCGCCCTCGATGATTGCATCCTTCGTCTCCAGGAGCGTCTTTCCAAGCGCATTCAATTCACCATGGAGACAACACTTAATCGCCAGAGAAACGATGAGGGCGTTGAAGCAGAACTGGCAACACTAGAGCAGGCAGGGCACGAGCCGACAGAGAG
Source organism: Dehalococcoidia bacterium (assembly GCA_016930935.1). GTDB lineage: Bacteria > Chloroflexota > Dehalococcoidia > GIF9 > AB-539-J10 > SKVJ01. Next base: position 229 of record JAFGFT010000082.1, read on the forward strand.
ACTGCACGAGATATTTGTTCAACAAGGACGGAGAGGACGAACCAGGAGAAGCTGACCATGGAAATGATTCGAGACTCGAGTACTGACCTTCAGGACGATGCGCCACAGTCAATCGCCGAAACCGAGAGTGAAGACGATTCGGATGAGGCAGACCTTCGTCGCACGAGAGACACTTCGTACGAGAATGGCATTGCCCTCATCGGGGATGACGTCAAGCCAACGATAGGCATCGACGACCACGAGGTCATAGACGACTCGGTTCGCATGTATCTGCGGGAAATAGGACAGGTTCCATTGCTGACCGCGGCCCAGGAGCGTCAGCTCTCAGGGAGCATTGAGCAGGGCCGCCACATGGCCAAACTCGATGATGCCCATTTCAAGAAGTACAGAACGCAACTCTCAGCAGTTGACCTGACTGCTGACATCCTTGTGAAGGTTGTACGGGCATACCCTATTCTGGAAGTAGTCCGCGACCATCTTGAACTCGACAAGTCGCTGGACATCGGTGAACTCATACGGATGCCGGAATTCCGGGCCGCCATCGACAATGAGATAAAGCCGGCACTCATTGCGGCAGTCTCCGAAGAGACCAACCGACCATCCCCCGCTGCAGAGGAAGCCGTCGTGAGCCTCTCAGTCAATAGCAACATCCTGCCTCCCCGTGCCGTAGAGTTGCTGCAACAGGAATCAATAGAGACTCTGCGCGAATTGGTGGCGAATGAGGCCATCATCCCGCTGCTCGAACCCTACGAAGACGAGTTTCGCAGGCACTACGACGACGTCAAGCGCGCCGCACGCAAGGCAGAAAAACACCTTACACAGGCAAACCTGCGACTCGTTGTAAGCATCGCGAAGAAATACATCGGGCACGGAATGTCGCTGCTTGACCTCATACAGGAAGGCAACATCGGCCTGATGCGAGCGGTCGAGAAGTTCCGACATCGCAAGGGCTACAAGTTCAGCACGTACGCCACGTGGTGGATACGACAGGGCATCACAAGGGCCATTGCTGATCAGGCGAGGACCATCCGCATTCCAGTGCACATGGTGGAGACGATGAACCGGCTGCTGCGAACCACTCGTCAGCTCAGCCAAGAACTCAAGCGTGAACCGAGTTACGAGGAGATTGGACTCAGGTTGCAGATGAACTCGGCAAGAGTGGAAGAGGTGATGGACCTGTTTCACCATGAGCCGATATCACTCGAGACACCCATAGGTGAGGACGGTGATACGCGCCTGGGTGACTTCGTTGAAGACCAGACAAGCCCTGCACCCGCCGAGGTGGCAACGCAGGAATTGCTCAAAGAACAGCTGGACAAGGTTCTGGATGAACTGACGCCGAGAGAGAAGAGGGTCCTGCAACTACGCTTCGGCCTGAAAGACGGCCATGCCAGAACACTGGAAGAGGTTGGACAGGAGTTCTCTGTCACCCGGGAGCGAATCCGGCAGATAGAGGCGAAGGCATTAAGGAAGCTTCGGCATCCAAGCAGAAGCCGCAAATTGAAAGACTACCTGGACTAGAAAGCCATCATCATGGAAGAGTCAATTCCAGCAGACACCACGGGCAGGCTCTGGGCTCCGTGGCGCATTGAGTACATCAGGCAGCCGCACAGCGACGAGTGCATCCTCTGTTCCGCGCCTGCGCGGGGAGATGATGAGGCATCCCTCATCCTGCACAGGGGTCAATGGAACTTCATCATGATGAACGCGTACCCCTATAGCCCCGGCCACCTCATGATTGCCCCCCTCAGGCACACAGCGGACATCACGGGACTGACTCAAGAGGAGAGTGCCGAGCATTTCGAGCTACTCAAGTTGGGAGTCTCACTGTTGAAAGACGTAGCCAACCCCCATGCATTCAACGTGGGGCTCAATCTTGGGCGCGTGGCAGGAGCAGGAGTAGACCAGCATCTGCACACGCACATCGTGCCGCGATGGACGGGGGACACCAACTTCATGCCTGTGATTGCAGATACAAGAGTGATGTCCGAGAGTCTGCCATCGATGTACGCGAAACTGAAAAAGGCGCTTTCAAAGCGCCTGCACACTGAAGACCCGCGCGTTGACGATTGACATCAACGGACCGCGCCAACCGTCTCACTCCTGAAGCTCGACACCGCCCAATCCTGCCTTCAGCCGCTCCAGCATGTCTTCTGACACGAGACAGATGAGCTTGTCTCCCACCACAAGCCTGGTTCCGTCATCAACGCACTGCGGGGAACTGCCAGAGCGCACGAGACAGGAACAATCTGCAAGAAACGCAAGGGATGTCTCAGACAGCACCTTGTCGCCCAGTCCCGAGTCATCTGTGATTCTGATGTGAACGACCTCAATGCCCTCAGTCTCCAGACTGAGAAGCCTGGCAAGCGGAAAGGCTGGAATCTGCACCTTGAGATTCTCAATCTCCAGGGCCGCCACATCAACGGTGTGCTTGATACCCAGCTTCCGGAAGATGTTGCGGTTGCTCGCATGGTTCACCTTCGCAACCACCCTCGGAACCTTGAACTGCCATTGAGCAAGCTGACAAGCCGCAAGGTTGTCCTCATCAGCTTCGGTCGCCGACACAAAGACATCTGCCCGAGAGATGCCGGCTGCCTCAAGGGACTCAATGCGGTATCCATGACCACGAAGAGTCGTGTTCTTGAACTCGCCCTCAAGTCGTTCTCTCTGCTTGTCATCCGGCTCAATGACGAGCACCTCGTGCCCTGCCTCAATGAACTCCCGTGACAGAGAGCGAGTCACCTCCCCTCCACCGGCGATAATCACATACACGAAGTCATTCCTCCAGCCGACCTCTCACGAGTCTGGCGAACACGTTGATGGGGCTTATGGCTTCCAGTCCAAGGGCCTTGTAGAACTCTTCTCGACGCAGGTCATAGATGCGGCACATCACCTTGCGAACACCGAAGATGTGCTTCGCAATCTGTGCCGCCATTGCGTTGCGGTTGTCCACTCTGGTGAGAGCGATGAATGCATCAGCATTCTGAAGTCCGGCCTTCCGCAGCACAGTCTCGTCGGTTGCATCTCCAAGAACGGTCTTGCCGTGAAAGTCAGGCGGTAGCCTGTCGAACTCAGAAGCATCCAGGCTGATAACCACAACCTTGTGCCCCTCCTGGTCAAGCAATACAGCCAGCTCGGAAGCGACACGGCCACTTCCCATGATGACCACGTTCATTCGTTGACCTCAGGTTCGGCCGCCGCCCGGTAGAGCACCACATGGCAGAGAGCTTCCCTCAACACATGAGATGTCGTGTCTCCCATATCGAAGACGCCCAATCGACGTTTGTAGCCAACCCCGAGGACTATGAGGTCAACACCACCATCTCGTGCTTCCTGCACGATGGCGGGACCGGCCTCCCTTGCCTGGAGCAACCCGGTGTCAACGTTGAACCCTGCTTCGTGAGCCAACTCCTCAGCACGGGCGAGTATTGCCTCGGCGTCAGCGGTCTTCTGATGAGGAGCATCCAGCGGCAGACTCCTCTCCACTTCTATCACATAGATAGCCCGAATAGATGCTTCATTCTTCTCTGCTAATTCACCTGCGAGACGAATCACCTCCCGGTCAACACCATTTCCATTGACAGGTACAAGTACTTTTCCAATTTCCATACGGCGAGGCATGGTAGAGTCTTTGGCAAGAATAGTCAACACATGAATCTCCTAGCGCCATCTCCAGAAAGCAGGGCTCGCCAGAGCTATTACTGTCACAAACTCGAGTCGGCCAATCAGCATACAGATAGTCAGAAACGCCTTGCCCGAAGCTGGAATGAACGCGTAGTTCTCAACCGCGCCAACCGCCCCAAGCCCGGGACCAACGTTGCCCACAGTTGCCACAACTGACGTGAATGCCGTGACGATATCAAGGCCGTGCAATGTCATAACAAGGAAGCCACCACCCAGGGCACACACATAAAGAATGGACATTCCCACTATCGCTGAGACTGTCCCCTCGGGAACAGCTTCACCACCCACCCTGAGAGGAATCACGGAGCGAGGACTGAACGCAGCGATTACCTGCCGATACGCGTACTTGATGACCACGAGCACGCGCACAACCTTCAGTCCTCCACCAGTCGAACCTGCACTCGCTCCAACCACCATAAGCACCACCAGGATACCCTTCGACAGGGACGGCCAGAGATTGAAATCAGCCGTTGCGAAACCCGTGGTCGTCTGCACGGACGCAACCTGGAAGGTCGCCAATTTCGCGGCTTCCGACCAGGAAACACCGCCGGCATGCAGAAGGTCAACGGCTATCACGATTGAGGCAACGGCAAAGATTGTGATGTAGAGGCGGAACTCCGAATTGTCCTTCAGTGCCCACCTGCGCCCTTTCTTCGCCATGTAGTAGTACAGGGCGAAGTTCACTCCAGCGGCAAGCATGAACACCGTCACCACAACCGTCACGAAGGTGTTGTCTCCATACGCACCGATACTGTCCGAAAGATGGAGAAATCCTCCTGTGGGCATGGTACCGAACGTGATATTGAGCGAATCGAAAGCAGGCAGCCGACCTCCCAACCAGAGAAGAAGAAACTCGGCCAGAGAGAATGACACATACAGCGCCCAGAGTGCCTGCGCCGTGTCGCGAATCCGGGTACGAAGGCGCTCTGGATGAGGTCCAGGCATCTCCGCATCAAAAAGTCGCGCAGCCCCCACACCGAACATCGGGAACAATGCAACGAAGAACGTCACGATTCCCATACCGCCCAGCCACTGGGAGTAGTTCCGCCACAGGAGGATACTCTGAGGCTGTTCACCCAGCGAAGTGAATACAGTTGCTCCCGTGGTAGTGAAACCGGACATGGCTTCAAAGACGGCATCCACGTAGGTAGGGAGTGCGTGGGAAAGGGTGAATGGCAACGCACCCACGAGCGCCACCGCAATCCACGAGCACGTTACAAGCGCGAACCCTTCACGACGCGTAATACTTCCCGTCGGAACGGCAATTCGAAGCCACAACAGCCCACCCGCAACCACAGACACCAGGATGGGAACGATGAAGCATAGTGAGGCGCCGTCCCCGGCTGCAACAGACCACGCAAGCGGAAAGAGGAGCATGGCTCCGAGAACAACCAGCACAAGTCCAAGGTATTTCAGGACAACTCGAATGCTCACAAGCTCTTGAAGATACGCTCGACCAGCGGGATGGCTGAGAGCCTTGACACGACTACAACGTGATCACCAGGCTGCACAGGCATATCATCGTTCGGGACAGCCACACTGTCGCCCCGAATGACGGCCCCCACGGTCGCCCCCTTCGGCCAGTCTATCTCGGCTATCGTATGCCCGTTCATGGCAGCGTTCGGACTGACCAGAAACTCAATCACCTGCGCGTCCTCCTTGCCCAGAAGGGCCACAGTGACAGCACCACCATGCACGACATAGTACGCTATCTTCTCACCACAGAGGAGAAGTGGAGACATGGCCACGTCAACACCAACTGCCTCAGCGAGCGGAATATATTCAGGCTTGTCGACAAGAACGATGTTCTTCAATGCGCCAAGGTCCTTGGCTACCAGCCCCGCCAGGATGTTGAGCGCCTCATCGCCCGTTGCAGCGATGAACGTGTCCGCATTGGCGACACCTTCATCAGAGAGCAGCTCTCGGTCCGGCCCTCCTCCCTGCACCACCACAGCGCGCTTCAGCTTCGCGCTTACTTCCTGGGCTCTTGCGGCGCTCTTTTCAATCAACTTGACCGGAACCCCTCGCTTCTCGAGGGCCTCGGCAACATGAAAACCGATGGTGCCTGCTCCGAATATCACCACAGACCGCGGTGCGCCGTGCGGCACCTCAAATAGCGCACCCAGTTGATCCATGTCTTTGCGCGCAGCCAACAGGTGCAAACGGTCGCCCTGCTCAACCTTCTCCGTTGGAGCGGGAGCCAGTATCTCCACGCTTCCTCGTGCGATGAGAGCAACCATACACGGCTTCGGAAAGGGAATCTGCCCAAGAGCCTTGCCCACAACTGCCGGACTCACCGTCTTGAACTCCCGTAGCTGGACAAGCCCCCCGGCAAACTCATCTATGTGGGTCACATAGAGACCGGAAAGGCTGCGCGCAATCTCGCGGGCAGCCTCTATCTCAGGGTTCACAAACCAGTCAACGCCAAGTCCTTTTGAGCGGACTACCTTGCGGGGTGCATTTGGAGACGTGGCGCCAACCTGCAGATAGCCAGTGTGATACTCAGGATTCCTGACTCTCGCAACGGTCTTCTTGGCGCCGATTTCCTTTGCCATGAAACAGGCAATCATGTTCGTCTCATCGACTCCCGTGACTGCAACAACGAGATCGGCACGCTGCACTTCTGCCTGCCACAGCACCTTCGGGACTGCCGCATTCCCCACGACAACCGCTACATCAAGCTGCCGTCGCACCTTCTCGGCAGCTTCCTCATCCTGTTCGATGACGACGATGTCCTGTTTCTCACGAGAGAGCAGACTGGCCACATAAGAGCCGGCAGCACCCGCACCGATGACTACAATGTACATTGTTTATCCAGACACCCAGTCCCTTTCTCGCAACACGCGGTGAAAGAGCCCCAACAGCAGGAATCCCGGCGAGAAGACGATACCCGACGTATCGCCATAAGATAGGCGGTGCCACTCTGCGGGCACCATTGTGTACGCGATGCCAGAATCACTCAGATTCAATCCGACGAGGGATTGTAGAGAGTTCGGCAGTCCTTGTCAACAATGCCTCGGATTTCAGTCTCACAAGCCACTCGCGAGACTTTATGTCACGCTGCACAACTCCTTGAATGAAACGGAGTACGTGTTCTTCAAGCTCATACGCCAGGAGTTGGTCCAGCTTCACTCTCCGTGCGGAATCGAGCGTGCACCCAAGCCAGAACCTCATCACCTTCAATGCATCCACGCTCAGCGGCTTCGCATCAGGACACCTGTTGGCGCATTCCGGGCACAGTGCACCACCCAGACTTGCACTGAGAGCGTTCTCAACAGGCTGCAGTACCGAACCGCACGTAACACACTTGTTGAGGGAAGGGCAGAACCCTAGATAGTCAAGCAGCCTCAACTCAAAGACCCGCAATACGAGGTCGTCACAGCCCGCACTGTCGATGTTCTTCAGAACTGAAATCAGAAATTCAAACAGAGGAGAGTTGGGCACACCTTCCGCGTTCGAGCAGTCGATTAACTCACAGATGTAGAGCCCGCAGGACATCTGCCACAGGTCGGCCTTCATGGTGGTGAAAGAGTCAAGGGGAGTGGCCTGAGTGATGAGATCAAGCCCTCGACGCCTGACACAATGAAACCGGCCATACGTAAGCATGTCCACACATGGACCGAGTGTACTGCCGGGTCTGCGCGCTCCCTTTGCCACGGCACTGAATTTGCCACCATCTCTTGAGAAGAGCGTGACTATCCTGTCGCGCTCTCCAACAACAGCGTGCCTCACGGCCACGCCTTCAGTGGTGTATTCTCGAGAGGCACCCATGGGTCGCAGCTAGAACCCCTGTCGCGAGTTGATTGCCTGTCCCAGGGTGATGTCATCCGCGTATTCCAGGTCTGAGCCATAAGGCAAGCCGCGGGCAAGCTTCGTTACCTTCACTCCCATCGGAGTGACGAGCTGGCGAATATACATGGCGGTGGCCTCACCTTCAACAGTTGGATTCGTGGCGAGAATCACCTCACGCACTTCACCATCACGAAGCCGAGGCAGTAGTTCACGAATCTTGAGATTGTCCGGGCCAATACCCTTGTTGGGACTCACCACGCCGTGAAGCACATGATAGAGGCCTTTGAATTGGGATGTCCGCTCCAGAGGGGGAATGTCAGATGGTTTCTCAATGACGCAGATGACCGTCCGGTCACGTTGTTGGTCGGCACAAATGGAGCATGGGTCCTTATCCGCAACATTGAAACAACGAGAACAGAGAATCAGGCTGTTCTTGAGGCTCAACAGGGACTCAGCGAGTTCCTCCACCTCCGCATCGGAACTCTGCAACACATGGTACGCGAGCCGCATGGCGCTCTTCGGTCCAATGCCTGGGAGTTTGCCGAGTGCTTCCGTCAGTCTCACGATGGGTTCAGCAGTAGTCGCCATTACGATGTATACCTTCCTCTCGTGTCAATGCATCCAGAGACTAGCGCCTGATTCTTCCACCCCTCTGAATCGCCTCTTCAACGAGCGTGCTCGCGCGGTTCGCTTCCGTACCCTTATTGCCCGCTACAGGCTGCAGCACGCACTTCACCTTGTACGAACGACCGAAGAAGGACTCAAGGCTCTTCTCAATAAGTTCATGGTGCGCAGGCTTCTCAACGTTCTCCAGGTGAAACTTGTGAGAGAAACGCAGCACAAGTACGTCGTCCTCCACGGACGTCGGCTCACAGGCGCTCCTCAGATAGGCGTCGATACTCCCTGTAGCCCCTGCTCCACGCAGAGAGTCAACGAATTCCTTCCATCGGGCACGTATCTGCCCCAACTCGCCCTGCGCCTCGGGTTCCTCATATTCAGACCCGGGCGCTCCCGGGGGCGTTTCTTCCATAGGTGGCGGCTCAGAAGCCATGTCATTGCGAGGTTCCGCACTTGATGCGACCGGTGTTTGGACGTACGCCATCACAGGCGTCTCCGCAACATCCTGTCCACCTGTCTGATTGTCCCCACGACGGGTCAACTGGACAGACGAGTCCGCGGCAGGAGCGCCGGTCTGCGGGCGGCTGCCGGGGGAATGACGCACCTGCTCAGGCACTACGGCGGCGGGAGCCTTCTCCATCTTCCTGTTGCGTCGGACTTCCGCGGGCGAGCCAACACCCTCCCTCACCTTCCCCACAGAACCCGCAGGAGGAACAGCCTGCTCATCAGGACCCAGCACACAATCGACGAGCGCCAACTCAAGGCCGAGCATCTGCCGGGATGAATCCTTGCCGGTCGCTTCAGAGAAAAGACGCGTCGCCCTGGCAAGAGAGTCGATATCCGCAGCAGCCGCGATACCCATCAACTGCTCTTTCCGTTCCTGTGCCACGTCAACCAGCTCAGCACAGCCGGACCGGACAAGGAGCAAATTGCGGAGTGTCTCAACCGTCTGCCGGCCGAATTGACGCATATCAACTCCGGCCTCGTTCGCGTCGTGCAGTACGCGGAGTCCTCCCGCAAGATTCTGAGAGACCACGTTCTGTGACAGTCCCATCACGTACGAATCATCGGCAATGCCGAGCACCGACTGAACCTCTTCAACAGAGAGATGATGGCCGTGACTCGCCAGCAACTGCTGGACGGTATTCTCCGCATCACGAAGACTTCCCGCCCCGGCGCGGGCGATTATCTCGAGGGCCGCAGGTTCCACTTCAACTCCCTCTCTCTCACATACCAGCTTCAGTTTTGACGCGATTGCGTCGAGGGAAAGCCTGCGAAAGTTGAAGCACTGACAGCGAGACTGAATCGTCGCCATTACTTTATGGGCTTCTGTGGTCGCCAGGACGAACATGACATGCTCTGGAGGTTCCTCGAGCGTCTTCAACAGAGCATTGGATGCCGCGTCGGTGAGCATGTGCACTTCATCGATGACATACACTTTGCGTTTCAGACTGCTCGGGGAGTAGTTGACCCTCTCCCGCAACTGACGGATGTCATCTATGCCACGGTTGCTTGCCGCGTCTATCTCGATGATATCGAGACAACGTCCATCAGAGATGGACACACAGGCTTCGCACTCGTTGCATGGTTCGCCTTCCACGGGATGGAGGCAATTGACCGCCTTTGCGAGGATTCTACCTGTGCTGGTCTTGCCGGTTCCACGCGGTCCACAGAAGAGATAGGCGTGTCCCACCCGACCGGAGCGAACGGCATTCCTGAGAGTGGTGGTGACCACTTCCTGCCCCACAACCTCCACGAGCGTCCGTGGCCGCCATTTACGATAGAGAACTTCAGATGACATGGTGTAGGACTATTATAGAGGGAACGGGTCCACAAACCCAACGCCCTGCGAGAAGGCAGCAGTGTTACGCGGTCGCTTCGAGAAGAGAAAGCGTGGTATCAAAATCGCGTGACAGTGCTTCTATAAGCCTCTCGATTGTCGGCTGCAATTCCGGTGGGGCCGAAACCGAGGCGCTTTCCAGCAATTCCAGGGCTTTCACCCTGTCCGTAATCAACACATCCGCGAAGTCCGCGTCAGCACCTGAACCACGTTCATCTATCACAAGCTGAGATGCTGCGACGTCAACACCGAGAGCTTCAAAGAGTGCCCCGCTGCACATCTGCGCGACAAGCTGTGTCACTTCGCCTGCCAGGAAGACCGCAGTGTCGGAGTCTCCCCTGCTGGCCATCGTGGTCATCTCATCCAGTCGCCGTTCGGTAAACTCAATCTGCAGTTGCACTCTTTCCACGTCAGACAAGGCAAGCGACAAACGAACCTGCTCTGTGGTGGTCTTCATGGGGTAGAAGAATCCGGTCGGAAGCGAATCCACAGATGCAGCAAGCAAGCCCATGCTTGCGAGGGAGACAACCAGGAACGTCGCCATTGCAGTAGTCCACCGCCTCTGCCACCAGGAGAAGAAAATACTCGGGTGCGATTCCTTTCTCGCCAGTCTTGCATAGAAGAGGCTCCTGATGCGCATCCGGGCAGTCTGTTTGAACTGAGGTGATGGTTCTATAGTGCCCAGTTGGCTTGCGACGAGACAACTGGTCTCAAACAACGGTGCAAACACCTCTGACACGACCTCATTCTCTGCAACAAGGTCCTGGACATCGCCCCCCGATATCAGCCGTTCGATGTACTCGTCGAGAAGTTCTGCCGGCCATTCACTCATAATGGTTGCTCCATCCGTTTGCGCAAGGCAACGATGCCGTTGTACTGCAGTGCCTTCACGGTGCCCGTGCTCTTTCCCAGGGCGCTTGCCACCTCAGTCGTGGACAATCCCGCTCCGAACCGAAGCCAGATAACCTCACGCTGCGCCGGTGACAGCCTGCCTATGTTATGCCTTACCTTCTCCAATTGCAGATTATGTTCTGCTACGTCCGCAGGGTCAGAGTCATCCAGTGATAGAACCGCCTCATCAGAATCAACTCTCTCAACCCGCTTCTCTCTCCGGATATAGTCAATCATCTTGTTGTGAGCAATCCTGAAAAGCCAGGATGCGAACGGCACGTTCCTCCACTGGAAGGTACCAATCGCCTCAAGCATCTTGGAGAAGACCTCCTGTGTAAGGTCCTCCGCCTCAGCCTGATTACCCAATCTCACATATAAATAGCGATAGACGCGATCGAAGTTGCTCTCATAGAGCTCAGCGAACGCATCGGCATCGCCCTGAACTGCTCTGGTGACAAGGTCCTGTTCCTCAGACATCTACAACTGTCTATTATATTGCAAACGTACCAGCATCACGTCAGGTTTAGGGTCATCCTGACGATTTGCCTGCTTTGTTCTTCATACATCGTGATGCACACTACAGAACTATTCACACTGGTACCGCACAAGTCCCTTTCTTGCCTTCGTTATGGACGCGCACACAAACTTGCACAGGCAGCCCCCTGAGAGGCTGCCTGCGCGTCATGACATTGAGACAGGACCGCACGTCGTAACCTGACTGCGCCTGTGCCGATAATCTAGATACCCTTTTCCGCCACATACCTGGACAGGTCAGCGAGACGGCAACTGTATCCCCACTCGTTGTCGTACCACGCAAGGACCTTGACCATCGTGTCATCCAGCACCATAGTGCTCATGCTATCCACGATAGAGCTTGCCGGATTCGCCCGGAAATCGATGCTCACAAGCGGCTCATCGCAGTATTCGAGTATGCCATTCATGCTACCTGCAGCCGCTGTCCGGAAGGCGGCGTTGATCTCATCAACAGTCACGCCCTTGTTCACGTCCGCCACAAAGTCGACAAGTGACACCACGGGCGTTGGAATACGCACCGCAAGTCCATGCAGCTTGCCGGCCAGTTCAGGAATCACGACACCAACCACTCGTGCGGCACCGGTCGTGGTGGGAATCATGTTGACTGCAGCCGCCCTCGCACGCCGCAGGTCCTTGTGGAACACGTCCAGAATCTTCTGGTCGTTCGTGTAGGAGTGAATCGTGGTCATGAGGCCCCTGCTGATGCCGAAGTTGTCCTGCAGCACCTTCACAACCGGCGCGATGCAGTTCGTCGTGCAGGAGGCGTTCGAGATGACGTGGTGCTTCGCCGGGTCGTACTGCCCTTCGTTCACGCCGAGCACGAACGTCGCATCTTCGTTCTTGGCAGGAGCGGAGATGATGACCTTCTTCGCTCCTCCCTGGATGTGCGCAGCTGCCTTCTTGCCATCGGTGAACAGCCCCGTCGATTCCAGGACGATATCCACGCCAAGTTTCCCCCAGGGAATCTGAGAGGGGTCACGCTCGGCCAGCACACGAATCTCCTTCCCATCTACGATGATGGAGTCCTTCCCCGCTTCAACAGTCCCGTTGTACTTCCCGTAGTTGCTGTCGTACTTGAACAGATGCGCATTTGTCGCCGCATCGGTCAGGTCATTGATGGCAACCACTTCCAGGACGCCACCCGCCCTCTCATTCATCGCCTTCAGCACCAGGCGTCCAATTCGTCCAAACCCATTGATTCCAACTCTTGTAGCCATTACCACTCCTCCAGACTCACTATTTTTCCATGTACGTTGTCATACCGTCTCGCTCAAATGCTGCAACTTCGCCTTCATGCACCAGGCGTTTAAGCCACGCAGCCGTGCCGCACACGCCGGCTCTTCGAGCCCGAAAGGACAGTCCTTCATACTCTACATGCCTTCCGTCTGAACTCCAGTCAAGCTCGCGGGCAACCTCATACACAGTCTTGACGCCATCCTCCAGTACTCCCAGTACCTGTTGCCGTCTCGCAGCATGTTCGCGGCGTATCTCCTCAGAGCGTATCCCCAGGCTATTGAATACGGGTCCGTGGCCTGGAAACACAAAACTTACCGGCCTGTCACCCACATGGTCGAGGGACTCAAGGTAGTCACCCATCGGATCAGCGCCGGACTGGGGATGCACACCAACTTCAGGGACTGCATCGAACACAACGTGGTCACCGGTGAACAGCCGCCGCTTTCGAGCTTCATACAAACAGATGTGGCCGGCTGAATGACCGGGCGTGTGAATCACGTCCAGCTGAAAAGTGCCATTCGAGACCGTATCCCCTTCATCGACAAGGATGTCGGGATGAACAGGAGCGACATATTTTCCGGCCCACGCAGAGGCTTCCTTCATCTGGGTGGCTTCGTCAACAGGCACGCCAAACGAGACCAGCATTGCCTCGAGCTGCGCCGCCAACTGGCGGTAGTTGGTGTATCTCGCGTCTATCAAAGCCGCCTCAAGTTGATGCATGACGACCTTGGCCCCGCACACTTCCTTCAACTTCGCTGCAAGGCCAAAATGGTCGGGATGAATGTGCGTCACCACAATCCAGCGGATGTCATCAAACGAGAGACGCTCCAGCCGGAGTTCCTCTCTGAA
>JAFGFT010000083.1 GCA_016930935.1 Dehalococcoidia bacterium
ACGGACCTGCACGGACGAAACCAGGCGACGACCGACCTGCGACGCAGGGATTGCGAGGGCGTGAGGCAACCATGGAGCGGGCAGGCGCAGGAGCCTGCCCCCACAAGAGCCATTCCGGCCCCAAGTCGGGCGCTTCCAGCTTTGGCACACCATAGGCAAGTGCGGTGTCCCCTTAATTCGTGGGGGCACCACCACTCCCACTTTGGCGGGCAGGCGTGGAATTATGGGGACACGCGTGTCTAGCCTGGGGGGACCATAGACAAGTAGGCTGCTCCCCTGATTCTTCGATAGTCCTTCCCAGGTCATCATCTCAACTCGTGACAGTTACCAGACAACGGGCCACCACTCGACAAATCGGTCTCTTGGCGTAGTGTTCGCCTCCCTCCGTCTTCATCGCTGTCCGGTTCGTGAAGCGATGTCGCCACGCTTGCTCAGCTCCCGGCTACGCGAGAGATTGATTCGGTAGCCAAGGCCCCTGTGAGATTCAACGATCGACGCCGGTATGCCCGCCTGTGACAGCTTGTGTCTCAGGCGATATACGCCGACCTTGACCTGGTCTCTGCCAAGCGCAGTGCCTGTGTTCCATACGGCAGAAAGGAGTCCGGCCGATAGAATGCACTGGTCTGGTTGGCAGAGTAGACACGCGAGCAGACGTGTCTCAGTGCACGTCAGACTCACAGTCCCGTCGGGTCCCGTCAACTCACGCATCGACTCGTCAAGACTGAAGGGGCCATAGTCCCGGACCTGTTCCAGGGTCGCTGGACGCGATACACGTCGAATCAAAGCGCGGCAACGCTCAGCAAGTTCTTCCTGGGGACACGGGAACACAAGCCAGTCGTCGGCCCCTGCGCGGAGCGCCATCACCTCTTCGAGGATCGCCGCTCCATTACGAGCCAACACCATCAGGGCAGTGAGCGGCGCGGCCTCGCGAAACGTGCGTATCAGATGGGGTGCAGCATCCGAATCTGTCTCGCGGCAGTCCAGCACGATTAGGGTCCATGTTGATGAAGACACCAGGTCCGTGGCGGTCTGCTTGTCGGCCTCCTGGAGAACAACAAGCTGCGGCGAGGTGATTTCCAGTGCCGCCTGAATGAAACGGCGCACGTAGCTGTCAGAGCCACAGTAGAGGATTCTCGTCGCATCCACCTCCCATCACAGCATCAGGTCAGTCCAGAACTGCCGGGGGAGCCCTATCACTGCACCATAACCCAGGTGCGGCAGGGTGTCAATACAGGATGTTACCTATCTGTCACCAATTGACACGTTGCTGAAACCGTTCGTCCGCACGTTTCGGCGTAGGCTTATCATTGCAGGGAGAAAGACAGCCTCGTTCGGCCACAATTCCGGGTGTTGTGCCGACAACGCCAGCATGTTTCGGATTTCCTTGGCGTTGCCCCGCCAGAGGGCGAAGGAGGTGAAGTTGAACTACAGAAGAACAGCATCTCTCACCGTGGCGGTCCTGTTCATACTCCTGACAATTGTCCCTTTGGCTCATGCCGGGGAAGAAGACCTGCCAACACTGTCTGTCAATGACGCGGATACCAACGTATGGAGCCATTCGGCCACGTTCACCGTTTCGCTGAGCGCCGCAAGCGACCAGACCGTAACTGTCGAATACGCTACCGCTGACGGGACGGCCACTGCGCCAGACGACTACGAGGCTGAGTCAGGCGTGTTGGCTTTCTCACCCGGAGAGACAACACAGACAGTGACAATCAGCATGGCCTATCTCACGCGCAGTCCGGACGGTTTCCCGTGGCCTGCTCCGTCTGTCAAAGACGCGGAGACGTTCTACGTCAACCTCTCAAGCCCAACTAACGCCACCATCGGCGATGGCCAGGGCATCGGGACTATTCCCGCCGGCCACATGGACGTCTGCCGTTGGGAACCCGACGGCAGGTACATAGAGTTCAGGGCAGTCAATGAACCGGGATTGGTGCGACCTGAAGCTGCAGACTATGCAGCCTCCAGCAGCTTTCACGGTAGCCATGGTGTCCTTGCCACCATAGACTCAGTATACGTGCAGTTGCTGCTGAATCAGTATCGGCTCTACCTGGGTTCCCCAGGGTACGAAGAACCCAATCTTTGCTGGTTCGGGCTTCACAGGCTGAGTCATGACAGCGCATGGTTCTATGATTCAGGGACACCATTTACTGAGGATAGTTTCTACTATTTCTATGGAAACGAGGGAGAGGGAGCCCCAGACAACATTGACCAGTGGTATGCCGCCATGGCTTCATGGGAAGGGGATAATTCCGGCAGGTGGGGAAGCTGGGGGAACGGTGTCGCAGTTTATGCCAACATGTACGCAATCGAATACCCGAACCCATCACCGACTGCCAACGCCGGTGACGACCAGTTGGTCGCGACCGGCACGCCAACTTGCCTGGATGGAGGGGCCAGTTCCGACCCGGACGGTGACTATCCGCTGGCATTCTCCTGGGAAATATCCGAGGCGCCCGACGGAAGTACGGCATCGCTGGACGACCCTGCGAGCGCGACTCCCTGCTTCACGCCGAACCTGCCGGGAACGTATGTGCTCACCCTGGTTGTCGCCGATTCCTATGGCGCATCGAGCGAACTCGACCAGGTTACGGTAGAAGCGTCTCCGACAAATCAGCCACCGGAGGCTTTCGCTGACACTGCGACCGTCGCCAAAGGCGGAACGGTAGTGGTGCTGGATAGCGGGGAAACCAGTGTCCTGGCAAATGACACTGACCCGGACGATAGCATGGCGGCTCTAACCGTCAGCATCGTAACTACTCCTGCTCATGGGAGTCTGGCGCTGAACAGTGATGGCACCTTCAGCTATACCCACGATGGTAGCGAGACCACCTCCGACAGCTTCACCTACGAGGTCTGTGACGATGAAGTACCAACACCTGGTTGCGACCAGGCTACCGTCAGCATCACTGTGAATCCGGATTGGGATGAAGATGGTATACCCGACCTTTGTGACAACTGCCCGGAGACCTACAATCCCGACCAGGCTGATACGGACAACGATGGTGTGGGAGATGCCTGTGATACCGTCGGCACGGACGAGCAGATTGACGCCATTCAGGAGTTCTTCAACGAGGCTGTTGAGGCAGGAAATCTGGAAGGAATTGGTAGAACAGGAAGGCTCTGCGACCTGCGTGTCAGTCAGGTGAGAACGTTTCTAGAACGGGCCGACCGGTTCATCGAAGCGAACAATGATAGCGCGACCTGCGCGATGCTTCGTGTGGCCTACAGTCGGTGTGATGGCGAAGGCGGTCCCACGGACTGGGTACAGGGAGAAGCCGCGCCGGAACTAGGGAGCATGATACAGGGTCTCATGAGCGACCTCGGCTGCCGATAGATCGAATCGTGGCTTGAGCAACACAGACCACCAGCCGTTAGTTAAGGGGACACCACACTTAATTCATGTTCACGAGTGAGAGGTCTGGGCACGCCACCACTCACAAGCTGGAGGGCGGGCTCCTGAGCCAGTCGGGCAGTGAACGGTATGGGATCTGGATGCGAAGGCTGGGTCTCACACACAGTCGGTCATATCCGTAGGGGAGGGACTTGTCCCTCCCGTAATCGTGTCGGCACTCAAGATTGGTAGTGATTCTGTTCCAAGGGAAGGATACTGGCTGTCTTGTCTTTCCAACCTTGTAGATAAACGCCTGGTTACGGGCGAGGCATGCCATCGCCCCTACGGATACCTCCTATCACACCCATCCAGGCCGTTCTCGAACGGACCCAACCGGGGTCCAGTCAGAACACCGACGAGTACGGACCTGCACGGACGAAACCAGGCGACGACCGACCTGCGACGCAGCGATTGCGAGGGCGTGAGACAACCATGGAGCGGGCAGGCACGGGGGCCTGCCCCTACAAGAGCCATTCCGACCCCAAATCGGGCGCTTCCAGCTTTGGGACGGCAGAGATAAGTGTGGTGTCCCCACCAAGACCTGATTCCATCACGTTGCTGAGGAGGTCTTGTCTTCTACGGGCGCGTAGATGACCCTGTGCTCGACCTTGTGCATGAGCACGTCGGCGCCAGCCTTCAGCAGGCAGAAAACGAGCAGTGCCAGGGTGCTGTGCGTGTGCCCTGCGGCGATGATGAGCACAAGGTGCATGGGCAGGATGCGAAGGTACGGAAGAAACATCATCGTGCCGATGTTTGGCACAGTCTTTCGTTTCTGTTGCTTGTTTGCGCGATAGGAGTAGAGATGATTCACGAAGAATAGAACTCCACCCGAGAGGATATAGGCGGCCTCGGAGACATCGGGCCTTGTCTCAACCAGGAGAAAGACAAGGTACCCGAAATGAAAGAAATTGTAGTGAATGAGGAAGAAGAAAGCGGTGGTTCTCTTGGTCGCCTCGGTTGGCTCTACCGCGCGATTGTTGATCTTGAAATTCCTGGTGGAGAACTCCTTCAGGTCCAGAATCCGTCTGAACTGAAAGACCCCAATGATTACGCTCTGGGTCCAGTAGACCCACAAGAGCGGCCCAAGCTCCCAGCGCAAGATGAGGGCGAGAGCAATGGTTGCGGCATTGGCAACGACGAGGCTCAGGGTGGTTCTATCCCCGGGAACACCGGAAAAGGCTGAGAAATCAGGTCTACTTCTCAAAGGTGCCTTGCCTCTTCGCGATTATACGCCGCAGTAGTCTGTCTGTGTGAAATAGATAATCAAGGGGACACCACACTTAATTCAAATTCACGAATGAAACGGGCACCTGAAGAGCCATTCCGGCCCCAAATCGTACTATTCCAGCTTTGGGTCAACAGAGATAAGTGTGGTGTCCCCGTAATTCCAGTCGGAACCTGTAGCCGGCGCGAGTTATCGGTGTCATACTTGTGCCAGCCGACCAGTTTCACTATGAACTGAGAATCGGAAGGGATGGGGGAACACGTGGTCACCGCCTTCGTAGTCGCCGACAGCGACGGCATGTCGGCGCTTTCCGCCGACCTTGGACAGAAGCTCGCATCATTCCTGTCCGCGAAGGGCTATGAGGTCGAGACTATCGATCTCAACAAGGCTGAAGCCGCACCGTGCCGTGGCTGTCTGTTGTGCCTGACCAAACATCCGGGCAGGTGCGTAACGCAGGATGCGGTCGGTGCGCTCGCACTGCGCCTGCATCACGAGCGCGACCCTTTCATTTGCCTTGTCATCAGCCCCGTCCTGTTCGGACACCTGTCGTCAACCATGAAGAACGCCATGGACCGTGGCGTCCACAGTCACCACCTGCAGGCGGTCATCGGCCATGGCGAAGACGTGGATGAGGAAGAGGAAAGCACATTCATCGACCTAGTGGCGAAGCATCGCGGCGCAGCGGACATCGTCCATCCGGGCATGGACCGCGAGTTCCTTGCGTACCTGACGAGGTCGATGCAGGATAACGACGCCATCTGTGATTCTCTTGGAGGACGACTGTGAGCCCGGACAGCAGCAAGATACGTGTCTGCCTCGTCAACGGCAGTCTGCGGGGTCGCCATGCCTCGTCACTGCGGTTCGTGCAGGACATCGCCCGGCGCCTCCCCGATGTATCCTGCCGCAAGACGGCTGTCACCGTCCTCGGCAATCCGCACCGACACTACGACGCTGAGACGTTGCGGGAAATCGCCGAAGCCGACGCCCTTGTGCTCGTATTCCCGCTCTACGCCTACGGACTTCCCGGCGCACTCATGCGGCTGCTGGAGGAACTACAGGGCTACATCCAGGCAGGCAGCCCCCACAATAGGAGCGCAAGAGTCTATGTGGTGGTGAACTGCGCCTTTCCCAGGCCCGAGTTGACCACGGGCGAGGCCGTGCGAGTGGTGCGCAACTTCTGCCGCAGACTCTCGCTCAACTGGCGTTTCGCCCTCTGCATCGGCACCGGACCCGTGGTAGCTCGAACACGGAGACTGCCCTTCGTCGACCGAAAACTCAAGCGAGCGTACACAGCCATGGTGGCAGACATCCAGGACGCACACGCTGACCCTCCGGCAGACTTCTTCATCCACCCCATCATCCCGGAACCTATCATTCGCCGCATCAAGGAGCACTACGAGAAGAAGGGCGAGATGATGCTGCAACGAGACACAAGGACGGAGGCACTCACCCGCTGAGACGAGTCACGGAGGACGCGCCAGATTGCTACTCCAGCCGATATCTGCCCATGGCGTCCGCCATCTTGAGCGCGGCGACCACGCCTTCCACCGTCACCGGAGCCAACTCGTGGTGGATGGATTCTCCTCTGACGATGGCCCTCTCTGCAACCTTCATGAGTTCGTCGTCCGTGATGCCCTCGAGCCCGATGTCCGCGAACGTGGTTGGCAGCCCGACTTCCTCGCAGAAGCCGTAGACTTCATCAACAAGCTCGGAAGGCTTGTCCGTCAGAAAGAGAGAAGCAAGGACGCCGAGGGCGACCTTCTCACCGTGGAAGAAGCTGTGGGTCTGAGGCAGCACAATGAGCCCATTGTGAATGGAGTGGGCCGCTCCCATGCCCCCGCTTTCGAAGCCGAGGCCGCTGAGGAGCGTGTTCGCTTCAACGATGTGCTCCAGCGCGGGCGTCACCACGTGAGCCTGGCAGGACAATTTCGCCGCCAGCCCGTGCTCCAGCAGCGTGTCGTAGCAAAGCCGCGCCAGGGTGAAGGCAGTGATGGAACCATAGTCCCGTGTGACGTTCGGCGCATATTTCACCCTGCATGACTCCGCCTCAAACCACGTGGAAAGCGCGTCTCCCATGCCGGACACGAGAAAACGTGCGGGGGCCTGCGCCACCACGAAGGTATCCATGACGACCACGTCGGGGTTCCTGGTATGGAGGATGAACCTCTTCACCTCGCCATCCAGTGTATAGATGACCGATGCCGCACTGCACGGAGCGTCGGTGGAGGCGATGGTCGGGGCAACCACGACCGGTACCTTCAACGCACCGGCAACTGCCTTCGCCGTGTCCACTGTCTTGCCGCCTCCCATCCCTGTGATGACATCGGCTCCGACCCGGGAGGCCACCTCGCATATCCTCTCTATCTCTTCGTCCGAGCACTCACCCCCGAACCGCTCTACCGTGATTTGCACGTCTTTCTCTATATCCTCCCGGTAGTTGTCCCAGAGGTTGTCGAGGACCCACCGGTCGCAGATGACGAAACCTTTCTGGCCGAATCGCGCCATCTCACGACCGAGACGCTTGAACGCATGCGCTCCCTGGACATAGCGGCCAGGAAAGACCGTGGTGCTTATCATTGTGCCTCCTTGAGTGTCAGCCGAATGCAGCGCTCACTCTACACCATGTGCGCCGCACGAGGCCACGCCTCTTCTTCCGGGAACCAGAAACAGTGCGGGAGTCCCCACATCCGCAAGCGGGTACGGGCTCCCGCGCTGCAGGTCCACGAAGCGGGGCGGGGTGTCAGGCCGGGTTCATCACCCGCCCCAGGAATAGGATAGTATTGGTCTCGATATCACGAATGAGGAACAGAAATGGACGGTCTATCGTGACTGAAACGGGGTCGACAGGCATCGATTCGGTGCCCACGATGACCGCAGTTGCCGCCGCAGCTTCGGTACCAGTCTCATCCACTTCGACGAATGCTTTATGCACGACATCCGTGATGTACAGGTTTTGAGTGCCGTCCATGCCTGAGAAATCCGCACGGGCAGGGTCGAACGCCTGCTCCATACCCATGGCAGCGAGCGCATCGTTGAGACCAAAGCTGGTCTCCATCTTGAATTTCGGCATCGTGAGGTCCAACCTCGTCCACTGCAACCTGTCGAAAGCGTCCAGAAGTGCTTCATTGTCGATTGAACTCTCGAACGCCTCGAACTGTCCTTCGGCAGGAAGCAGCACGACCATCGACAGTTCACCGCCATCGTATGGCAACTCCACTACCTGGTAGCCGGCACCTTCGCCATACCCGAATGAGGCAGTCTGACGCATCATGGGCACGGTGACATCATTGCCGTCAATAAGACTAAACGTCCCCGGGGACGTTGCGCTCTCTTCAAACTGCGACTGCCAGGCGGCGTTGAAATAGACCGCATTGGTGAGCACAAGCCGGGTCAAGGTGTCTATCGCCCCCTGCGGGATAAGGTCCTTGATGCGGCTCTCCGTCTGGTCTTCCACCCAGTCGTTGATGGTCACACGCGACGGCTCAGGCTGGTTCTCGAAGTCAAGAATCCGCAGTCCCGCGCCATAATTCAGGGCGAGTACGTCGAGGTACTCTGGCCTGAACGAGTAGCCCTTCTGGCCCCAGATTGCATTGACCACGTTCAGACGGAAACCCTCGCCATCCTTGCCCTGCGAACCTTCACCACGGGCGGCAAGCTGCTGGTCCAGGTAGTTGAACGCCGGATGCAGACTGTCATTGGCAAGGTAGAACTGCATGGCTCCTGCCATCTCATGAGCGGTCTCATCTCTGGCGCCCGCATATGTCATAGCCAGGGCAATAGAGATGCTGTAGGGAGAGAAGAACAGATTTTCCGAGCCACTGCGAACCTGCCGGTGCAAGTCGAACGCAAAGGTGTTATTGCCGTTCACCAGTTCCGTGAGCTCGTTGACGGGCAAGGAAGCCGGGGTTTGTCGCGTTTCATCCGACCGCACCTCATCGGCAGAGGCCGTCGGTGCGCAACCGACGAGACCTGCAGCAAGAGACACCGCCACAATAACTAGAAGCGTCTTTCGCATCACTGCACCTCCACTATGAGTCCGCCGCGGCACTCAGCGGGCGCGCGACGTCTCACCATTCATCTACCACCAGATACGATGCTGCTCAAAGACTATCACAGGATTTCCGGAGGAACCGGCATTCACAGCCGTTCCAGACCAGACTACCCGCACATTGTGGTTCTGATAATCTTGGGAACACGTTGCATATCTATTGACATGAAAGCAGCCTCAAGTTCAATATGCTGCCTGCGGCACGAATCGCCAGAGCCGTTGTAGCTCACGGGCCTCATCAGACCACCCAGCGGGAAGAACCGCCGCCAGAAGAGATTGCGCCCGTGCACACGCATGAGCGCACCGGACGACTACTCGGCGGTCCCGCATTCGTTGATGACGTGGAGAAGCTACCCGGCAGGTATCTGAGTCTAAACAAATCGGGTGCCTCCCGTACAAGACAGAGATACGTATCATGCCCCCAGAACCGTTGGATATCGGTGAGAGGAGGAGCAGTCCTGTCATGAACAAGAGCGTGGCTATGAGATTCGCAGCCATAGTCGTCGGATGCGTGGTGCTCGACATCGTCCTGCATCTGGCCACAAGCGCGTACAGTACCATGCCGGCGGAACCCGACTACAGCGCCCTGGCGGAACGACTGGGTCCGGGGGCTTCTGCTACGGTCTGGGCGTTGTTCGCCTTCTCCAGCGTCGCCTACATGTTCTATCGCTTCCAGGACGGCATTCCTGGAGTCGGACTGAAGAAAGGGCTGCGCTACGGCACGAGCATCGCCTTGCTCTGGCTGTTCGCCATGCTGGAGGGCGTTGCACTGTTCGGGAATCCGCTGACAGGCGAGTTTGTGACCGGTCTGAGCGATGCGATACCGATTCTTGCGATGAGCGCGTTGTTGGGACTGTTTGTCGTGAAGCATGGCGGCAATACCGTATGGAAGCGATTCGCTCCCGGCAGGAAGCTATTGGCAATAGGCATTTTCTCAGTGATCTTCTTCCTGGGCAGATACGTTGCGTATGTGACCGGCACCATCCAGTCAGGATACATGGCACACGCAGTTCACACATTCCTGTGGACTCTGGTGATGGGTATCTGCATAGGGATAGTCGGCATTCTGCTGGGGCAGGCTGCAAGAGCGTCGTCCCTGCCACACAGGGCTCTCGTGTTTGGACTCGGGATCTTCGGAGTCAACTGGGCAGTATTCCTGGTCTTCATGCCCATCATGTTCTCCGGATTCCTGATCGATGTGTTAATCAGGATTGTCTTAGACGTACTGCTTGTGACCGCCGCGTACTATCTGGCATTCGCGACCGTCCTCAAGGACCCATATGTCGGCGACTGAACCCACGACGTTCTTCGCGAAGCGGCAGTCATGAATCTCAGTCCTCTCAGGGGCTGACGAACAATGCGCGTGTGCACGGGGGAACGAAACGTCCGCGCGGTCAGCGACTCCGAGGTGCGTTCCACCGATGCCGGTGAATCCGGTGTGGCGCCCCGAAATTCTGTAATTCACCAGTGTGATACTCCACGTCGTCCTCCGTATAGAGTCTTGTGGGTCTATCGGGAGACACACGACATCCATGTCAGAGTGACGTTCAACGCCGGCATGTCGCTGCCTCCTGATAGCCACTTCAGTGGCGCCCCCGCTGTGCGGACAAGGACCACAAGCATGGCTGGCAGCAGTCGCGGGCGGCGCACAGCGAACAGGCTATGTAGAACGAAAGGCTACAGCAAGAAAGGAGAGACGATGCGAATCAAGACTGTCCGTGCAAGCCTTATTGGGTTGGTGGCGGTGATTGCACTTCTTCCGCTTGGGTGTCAGAACACAGCGGAGTTCCCCCAGAACACGCCCGATCCGTTCACCACGACGTGGGATCTGGGCGAGGAAGACAGGGTCTTCGGCATCAGTGGCGATAGGGCGGGCCACACGGCCGAAGGGACGTCTGAGTTTGAACTGACCATGGACAACTTGTTGAGCGATGGCCCCTGGCAGGGGCAGTACTGCATACTGCTGCTTGACCGCAACGGAATACTGGACGAGGTGACCGGTGGACAGTATGACGTGCCTGCCGGTGTCAAGACGCGTGAGACGATCGCGGTCACATTTCCCGAGGGTTATACAGGACCACTGGGCCTGTGCGTGGTGGTTCCGGAATGCGCGTCCGTGGTTACCACGCTGTGGGTAGGTACGGAGCCCACGAGCGATGCCGGTTCATGGCCCATCATCTTGGACTGCCCGTAACACCTCCTATGAGGAAACGCCACACGTGTTCCCCCATGCTCCTGCCACCACCCACCCCACCACACCCGCTATGGCAAGGCAGAAGAGAACCGGACCAGCACGCAGGCGACACACGGCGGGGCAGGCAACCAGAGTACTGCCTGAGGCCGAGGTCGGCACGAAGGGAGAGGGCCAGCGCCACGTGGCGCCGGCAGCACCGACGAGGTCAGGTCACCACCATAGCACGATGACCCGCGAGGTCTGAGCAGAGACACGAAGCTGAAGTCAGAAAGGAGAATAGGTATGAAACGATGGATTCTGCTTGCAGGTTTGATTGTGCTGACCGTTACTGTACTGATGATGACGATTAGTGTACTGGGGACGGTAGGCAATCATGAATCGGCAAGGATACCACCCGACCCATTCACCACTACATGGTCTTCCGGTCGAGACGGAAGAACATACAGTATCAGTGGGGATAGCGCAGGGCACGCCGCCTGTAAGCCGTCAGAGTTCCAGCTTACGCTGGACAATAGCTCCGGTGATGACTCCTGGCGGGGAAGCTACTGCATACTGCTGGTTGACCGAGAGGAGACAGTGAAAGAAATCGCCCACGAGCAATTCGACGTACCAGTCGGTCAGACACTGCAGAAATTGGTTTCGGTTACGTTTCCCTCAGACGTTGTCAAGGGTCCTATTGGTCTGTGCGTTGTCATCCCGCAGCGTGGTGCTACGGTTACTACTCTATGGGTTGGAGAGAAGAGAACGGGTTTTGTAGAGCCCTGGCATGCCATGACAAACTGCCCCTACTACCTGACGGAGGAAGGAAGCCGGGAGCTTGCCGCTGACTTTGTTCGCAACAGTCCTACTTTCGTTTTCGACGGCATTGAAGAGTCTCTCGAACTGGAAGAAACCCTTTGCCTCCTGAAGGAGCACAAGCCGGGTAGTCCTGAAACACTTTCTAACGTGCATGGATGGCGATTCTCTTTTGCGTTCGATAGCCGGCAAGATGGCTATGGCGACAGGAGCGGACAGACGCTCACTCAGGTGGTGACGCCTCACCGGGCCATCATCATGGTTGAATTCGGAGAGGTAACATCGGCGATTATGGACGAAACGTGGGACATGATTGGCCAACAAAGGATTGACTTGAAGATTCCCGGAGGCAACACTTAGTTGATCTCCGTGTTCAGCACCATCCCAATCGGTGCGGCAATCCTCCCCATCTGCCATGTCGTAGCTTTGCGGAATCAGAGATACGTGTGGTGTCCCCTCAACTCCAGAGTCGAAGGAACTAACTCCTCAAGAACCTCCCCATCCGTTCCTGGATTTGGTTCAGGGTCTCCCACTTCTTCGCAAAGCAGAAGCGGACTTTGTCCCTGCCATCATCGGGACGATGGTAGAAGCTTGAACCCGGTACCACGGCCAGACCGGCCTTCTCAACCAGGGCCATGGCGAAGGCCTCATCATTCCCACGACCCAGCCCGTCGGTTCGAATCATCATGTAGTAGGCTCCCGCGGGCCGGAAGACCGGAATGGACAGGTCCTCAAAGACCTTCATCAGGAAATCCCGGCGCTCCCGGTAGAACTCCTGCAGCTCCAGGTAGTAGGAATCGGGAAGCCCCATGGCCACCACCGCTCCCATCTGGAAGGGGGTGGGGGCGCAGACCACCATGTAATCATGGCACTTGCGGATGGCCGACATGAGGCGGTGATGGGCTATCACATAACCCACTCGCCACCCGGTGGCGCTGTAGGTCTTGGAGATGCCGCTGATGGTGACCGTCTGTTCCCACATGCCCGGCAGGGTGGCCATGCGCACGTGCTCCAGCCCGTCGTAGAGAATGTGCTCGTAAATCTCGTCCGTAATAACGATGGTCCCGTACTCACGGCAAAATCCGGCGAGCATCTCCATCTCCTCGCGTGAAAAGACCTTCCCTGAGGGGTTACAGGGAGTATTCAGGAGGAGCGCCTTGGGCCTTTTCGAGAAGGCCTTCTTCAGGTCATCAGGGTCCAGTGACCAGTTCGGGTCCCGTAATCTGACGTATTCAGGGATTCCCCCGCACAGAGTCAATCCGGGCAGGTAATTCTCATAGAAAGGCTCGAAGATGATGACCCTTTCGCCGGGATTCACCAGTGCCATCAGTGTAGCCACGATGGCTTCACTGCAACCGCACGTGATGGTGATGTCTGTCTCAGGGTCTGCACTCAGGCCGGAGAAACGCAGGAACTTCCCCGCCACCGCCTCGCGCAACGCCGGCAGCCCCCAGGTGATGGAATACTGGTTGTTCCCCTGCTGGATGGCCCGCAGGGCCTCTCTCACCACTTCTTCAGGCGGGTCCTTCTCCGGAAACCCCTGGGCCAGGTTGATGCCCTGGTATTTCTGGCATACCCGCGTCATTGTGCGGATGACAGATTCCTGAAACGACTCTGTTCTATCGGCTACATTCATCATAGACTCCTGACTGCCTCATGAAATAGCTTTGAGGTACCGGACACAAGTCTCACGGGAGCGTACCCGCGCCTTCCGCACAATCCCTGCAGGCTTTCTCTACGTCGTAGCCATCCACCCTCAATACCTGAACCGCCTTCTCCAACTGCTCTTTCTTGACCAGGAGGTAGTCCGTGTCATAGGTGGACAGGGCGAAGACGCTGATTCCTTCCCGCGCCAGGGGGCCGGTCAGGGATGCGAGAACACCGGTTAGAGAAAAATCCAGCGGTCCCTGGACCATCAAGACCTTCCAGCCGCCCTCCTTCTTCACACCTTCGGGAACGCCGGCTTCCGGACAGACCACCGAAAGCTCGTGTGCGGTGCGGGTGATGGAGGAGAAGGGACCACGCGTGGCCCAATCGGGCACCGGAACGTCATTGGCCAGCCGGCACGCCGCGTAGACATCCGGCAACAGTCCCAGTTTTCTCTTCGACTCTTTCATCCCTTCGGCCTGCGGACGGGTAGACTGCTCATGGTGGGAGCGGAGCCAGCTTATCATAATCTTCGCAGCTTCAGAATAGACAACTCCGGTCTTGTTTTGAGAGCAACAAAGGAAGAATCCCCGGGGACGTCACCACTTCCACACCGGCGGGCAGGCATGTAACCCTGAACCTGCAAGTGCCATTCCTCCCCCTGCTTGCACCGTTCAAGCTGTGGCACGGCATGATTCAAAGGACCTTTGCTACACTGAACGGTATTGCCGGAGTTATGTGCGTCCGCCACCGCCGATGAGGACGCATCCACGGACGGCATTTCGAGAGTCCCTTAACCGGAGGTGTATCAGTGAGCATCGGAGAGCAATGTCCTTGCGTCAACATCACATGTCCCAACCACGGCGACTGCGCGAAGTGCACAAGCCGCCATGTGCGCCTTGGCAACTTGAACTACTGCGCCTTCTATACGGTCCTCCCCGTACTGCAGGAGGCAATCGCGGCCGACCCTGATTCACCTGCTGCGAGCATTCTGCGTGGCATGGTCGACGGCAGGCTGGAAGGCATGGAACAACTGATGACGCGACACGGACTGTCTGAGGAGAAACAGGCGGAAATGCACCGCAAGGTGGCAGACTACAGTGACTATTAGACTATAGTCGAAGTAATTGAGGGGACACCAAGAGATCCGAGAT
The DNA here is from genome assembly GCA_016930935.1 of Dehalococcoidia bacterium. Classification (GTDB taxonomy): domain Bacteria; phylum Chloroflexota; class Dehalococcoidia; order GIF9; family AB-539-J10; genus SKVJ01. Next base: position 14,461 of record JAFGFT010000083.1, read on the forward strand.
TGAGATGCCGGATAGATTGAAGCGTTGGCTGTTCATAGCTGCGGGAACCGTGTGCGTCTGCATCGGGGCCGTTGGCATCGTTGTACCGGGACTGCCCACCACGCCTTTCCTGCTGCTGGCAGCCTTCTGCTACACCAGAGGTTCACAACGTCTCTACACGGCACTGCTCAACAACCGCCTGGTGGGCAGCTATCTCAGGAACTACCTGGAGGGGAGGGGCATGACACGGCGTTCGAAAGTCTGGACTCTCAGCCTGCTGTGGGGCGGAATCATTCTGGCTGCCGTGCTTGCCACAGATAGTATGAGCGTCAGGATTCTGCTCGCAATCATCCTGTGTGGCGTCACGGCACATATCCTGACGGTCGGAACCGTCAGGACGGACGCCAGAGTTCCCACGACATCGCACCCGGATAATTGAGCGGACACCACACTCAATCATGCTGGCGGACAAGCGTGGGAGCCTGCCACTACAAGAGCCAACCCGTTCCCTGTCTACAACCTCAGGGCTTTTCCACCGTGGAGATACTTGGGGGGGACCCCTCAATGCCCACAGTTGTCTCAGTCCCGGCCATCATTCCCCTTCCTGCTTGACTGCTACGCGGCTCTCAGCGTACCTTTCAGACGAACACTGTTCGCGAGTGCTGCGTGTCGGCCTATTCAGGGCGGAGTATGGCATGAACCACATGAAGTGACACATGGAGACAACTGGATGACCGAGACGGGCAATTTCTACCTGAAAAGCGTCAAGCAATGCTTCGAGGCTCTCCGCACAAGCGACAAGGGTCTTTCAACCGAAGAAGCGCAGAGCCGACTCTCCCAGTATGGCGAGAACCAGCTTGTCAGCCTGAAGAAGGCGCCGCAATGGCTGCAGTTCCTGCTCCAGTTCAAGGATGTCTTCGTCATTGTACTCATCGTTGCAGGGGCCATCTCCTTTGCCACCGGCGATGCCCGCGGCGGTTCCATCATGTTCGTCATTGTGCTTATGGACGCCTGTCTCGGCTACTACCAGGAGCATAAGGCCGAAAGCATCATGGATTCCCTCAAGAAGCTGATTCAATCCCCCGCCAAGGTCTACCGTGACGGTGAACTGGCGGAGTTGCCCCTGGCGAAACTCGTGCCGGGAGATATTCTGCAGATTGAGGAAGGCGACAAAGTCCCCGCAGACATCCGCATTGTGGAATCAATCAACCTGAGAACGAATGACTTCTCCCTGACCGGGGAGTCTATGCCCCAGGCCAAACACAGCAAGACGATTGCACAGAAATCAGGACTTGGGGACCGGGACAACATGGTGTTCCTCGGTACTACCGTCGCCGCAGGCAATGCAAGAGGCGTTGTGGTGGCCACAGGAATGGCCACTGAAGTGGGCAGGATTGCCGGTGCAACACAGGTGGAGCGCAAATCGAAGTCTCCGCTACAGATGGAGATACATTTCATTGCCAACAGAATCACCGTCTTCGCGATAGTGATAGCCATCCTCCTGTTCGGTGTTTCAATCTGGCAAGGACTCGGTATAGGTGTGGCGCTGCTCTACGCACTGGGCCTGGCTGTTGCAGTGGTGCCCCAGGCGCTTCCGATGCAGATTACGGTTGCGCTGTCGAACGGCGTGGCGCGTCTGGCGAGAGAAAACGCCGTCATCAGGAAGCTGTCTGCCGTGGAGACCCTGGGGTCGACGAACGTCATCTGCACGGACAAGACGGGAACACTCACCAAGAATGAGATGACCGTCAAGTACATCTGGTTCGATGATAACCAATACGAGGTATCGGGAATCGGCTACGAGCCGCAGGGAGACATACTGGACTCCGATGGCAAGCCACTGACGGAGGACGGTATCAAGGGACTGGAGATACTGCTCGATGCCGCCACCATGTCCTCAAATGCAGAGATTCACGGGCCCGATGATGACCACCCGGGCTGGTATCCCATCGGTGACCCGACTGAGGCAGCCCTCATCACCGTATCGACAAAACTGGGAATCCGCTCCGTGAATGAAGACAAAGAGAATCCGGAGATAAAGGAGTTCTCCTTCGATTCCGAGCGGAAGAGGATGAGTTCCATTCGACAGTTCGGCGACAAGCACATCCTGTGCATGAAAGGGGCACTCGGTTCAGTTCTCTCCGTCAGCAGCTACATCTACCGCCAGGGCAAGGCGGTGAAGCTCACAGACGAGACGGTGGAGATGCTGAATACCCTGAACGCCGAGTACTCCAAGAAGGCGATGCGCGTTCTGGCGTTTGGATACAGGGAACTTAAAGGCAAAGCTCTCGACTACGACATGGAGGATGCGGAGAGAGAGACGGTCCTCCTCGGGCTGATGGCGATGAATGACCCCGCCAAGGAAGGCGTCAAAGAGGCTGTCGAAGGCGCCCACGAAGCGCATATCAAGACTTTCATAATGACAGGCGACCATGCCATCACGGCACAGGCGGTGGGAAGGCAGATTCACCTGTCTCCCGAGAACGAAGATACCATGGTCATCACCGGAGAAGAGCTGGCAGAGTTAGGTGACAAAGAACTCACAGAGACCATGCGGACGCAAGGGTCGCTCATCTTCTCCCGCGTCTCTCCGGAAGACAAGCTGCGCATCGTCAAAGTGCTGAAAGCGGCGGGTGAGGTGGTTGCGGTCACCGGTGACGGTGTGAATGACGCTCCTGCACTGAAGAGCTCCCACATCGGCGTTGCAATGGGCAGCATCGGCACAGATGTTGCGAAAGAAGCTTCTGAACTCATACTGCTGGATGACAGCTTCTCAACACTCGTGTTCGCCATTCGAGAAGGACGGACGATATACAACAACCTGAAGAAGACAGTGCTGGCCTCCATGACCAGCAACGGAGCCGAGTTGTCTATCGTTCTCCTGGGACTTGTGGGGGCGAGCGTGTTCGGCTGGCCGATTCCGCTTCTGGTGGTTCAGATGCTCGCCATCGACCTGCTGGCTGAGATACTGCCGCTCACTGCGCTCACCTTCGACCCGGGGCCAAGGGACGTGATGACGGCACCCCCTCGAAATCAGGCGGAGCACATGCTGAACAGGTCTGTCACGATTGAAATTGTGTTCCTGGGATTCCTCATGGGAGCTCTTGGCTTCGCGAACTTCGCATGGTTCATAGGACGCACGGGTGCCGAGCTCACCGTGACCCACGACCTGTACCTGAGAGCTACTACGATGAGTTACACCACCATCGTCTTCTGCCAGTTCATCAACATCCTGTCCAGAAGGTACACCTTCGATTCACTCTTCAACCGCAACTTCTGGAGCAACGGAAAGATGCTGTGGTCCATCGCCATCTCGATTGGACTCATTGTGACGGCGATTTACACCCCCTTTGTCGGGCAGTTTTTCGGCTTTGCCCCCTTGAGCGTCATCGACTGGACCAGCATTCTTGCCGCAGTTGCCTTGTTCCTGCTATCACATGAGCTGATCAAGGCCTTCAAACGCAGGAACAGGACCGTTGTCCCGGCTGGAGCGTGACGGAGCAGAAAAGTACTAGTGACGGCATACGTCCGGCATCGGCACTGAGGACGCATCTGCGGATGATATATCGAGAGTTTCATCACCGGAGGGGTATCAGTGAGCATCGGAGAGCAGTGTCCTTGCGTCAATATCACATGTCCCAACCACGGAGACTGCGCGAAGTGCATAAGCCGCCATGTGCGTCTTGGCAACCTCAACTATTGCGCCTTCTATACGGTTCTGCCCGTACTGCAGGAGGCAATTGCGGCTGACCCCGATTCACCTGCTGCGAGCATTCTGCGTGGAATGGTCGATAGCAGGCTGGAAGGCAACGCCGAACTGATGGAACGACACGGACGGTCTGAGGAGAAACGGGCAGAAATGCTTATCCAGTGACTGTCTTCCACAAGAACTCGGACTCCCCGGACCAACAGTCATCTCGCCCCCACCAAATATCTGTGGGTCACGCCCTCCTCAAACGCAACGACTCCAACGAAGGCGACCACCCCCCTCTGGAAACGCCGGTACCATCAGAATGTGCGAGAGGCCATGACGGAGCTGACCGTCTCGCAACACTGTTCGAGAAGATGTGTTCACGTTCGAGAGTATCTATCGAACGTCGAGGAAGGGTAGACTCAGTCGTGTCAAGGAGTCGTCAGTAACAGGTATCGACAAGGCATAGGTCGAGATATAGAATACGCTCGATTCGTGTTGCCGGGAGGGTGACAGTGCAAGAGGCTCCACGAGTAGAAGTGGTGGATTGGCCCACACTCTGTAGGGAAGGGCTGACAAACCTATTGGCTGAAGCCGGATTCAAGATAGTTGCGTCTACGTGCAACCCGGAAGAAGCCACAGAGGCGGCCCGCGCAACGAGGCCTGACCTCGCGATGGTCAAGGTCAGAATGGGACCCGACGGAGGCTTCTCACTTGCCTCACGAATCATCGACGTTTCCCCCAACACGAAGGTCATCCTTCTCAGCCACGAAGAGCACCGCTCGGACGTCCTCAACACCATTAGTTGTGGTGCGTCTGCCTACATCCTCGAGTCATCGCCCTTTGCTTCCCTGAGGAAGGCGATGGAGCTTGTGCTTGAGGGCGAGGCCGTCATGGGCTTCAACGCTGCCGCAGCCGAGCTTAGAACACTCGCGAGCAGAACAGACATCGGTGCAAACAGAGCCCTTCCTCATCAAAGAGAGATGGAAGTCCTACGTCAGGTGGCTCAGGGAAAAAGTAACAAGGAAGTGGCCATCCACCTTGGGATCAGCGAAAGAACCGTCCAGGCTCACCTAGCAGGCCTGTTTCGTAGATGGAATGTGAACTCGAGGACTGCAGCGGTGCTACACGCTGTGAGAGTCGAATTGATCTCGATTGACGAACTGCCCTAGCTACAACCCATGCATCTCATTCCAGCTTGCTTTGTCCGTTTCGCGTCGTCCGGCAGACTATTCCACCCTGCTAGTATCACACTCACCTTGAGTACAAACCGAACGGAGAGTCGGCCCACCCTTATAGGCAATTAGCGCAGCCTTCGTTGCATGTTCGGCTGGTGACGACCGCCAATCGCATTACTGATTTGGCCACATGAACATCCACCCATGGCCATTACCACACCACCCGAATTGGCCTGAAAGCGGATGCGCGTCGCTCCTTATGCCCCCTAGACTCATACGAGCGACCGGGAATCTCACGGTAGCGGCGCCGAATTCCGGCAGGGCAAAATCGGTAATCTTCTAGCGCGGGAGCGCAAGACCACGCGAGCTCTGCTAGCAGGGTTGCTCTGCCGATAGTTCACGGAGGTGCGGGATGTGGTAGAGAGGTTGGCAGGCACAACAAGAAACACTCACTGGAAGGAGGAAACACATGGTAAATAGGCTATTGGCGATTCTGTGTCTGGTGACTCTGGCGGTAGCACTATCAGTTACTGGGTGTACTCCCGCTGCACCGAGTGAAGAAGCGACTCCGTCAGAAGAAGGCACACCAGCAGCACCCGAACAGGAGGTTCTCAACTGGAAGGCACAGACACTATGGGACTCGGGAGAGAAAGTCTACCAGGCTTTTGTGGGTTGGACCGAGAGAATTGGGGAACTCACCGGCGGCACACTACTAATCGAGCCGCTGCCAGCTGGTGCAATCTGCTCATACGGCGAAGCGTTTGATGCCGTGCGCGACGGCGTATTTGAAGTTGTCGGGTCCACTGGCGGCTATGAGGTCGGAAAGGACCGCAGCTTCGAGTTGGTTGCCAACTGTGGTGTATTCTTTGAGACCACGATGCAGCGCCAGACATGGTTCTGGCACCTTGGCGGTGTAGACCTTACGCGCGACCTCTATGAATCGTTCGACATGTACTACGTCGGCCCGCATGGATGGGGAAGAGAGTCACTCGTCTCCAAAGTTCCGTTCCGAACACTGGACGATTTCAAAGGGGTAAAGATGAGGACACCCGAAGGCTTCGTCTCCGAGTTGTTCAAGAGACTCGGCGCCAATACCGTTACCATACCGGGCTCGGAGGTCTACACGGCACTGTCGACCGGAGTCGTTGACGCGGCTGACTGGGGCTCACCTTCGATGAACTACGTCAAGGGCTTCAACGAAGTGTGCGACTACTACACCCTGCCCGGTTTCCACTCTGCTCCCGCTGCAGGCATCGCAATTACATTGAAGAACTGGAACAAGCTATCCGATGCCCAGAAGGCCGCCCTCGAAGTGGCAACTCGAGAATACGACACCAATCAGGTAATGATTGCCGAATACGACGACACTGTGGCCATACGCGAGATGGCAGCGCTTGGAGTTGAGGGCATTGCCGTCGACGACGATGCCATGAGAGAAATCCGAAAGATGACGTATGACATCTGGCGAGAGTACTCAACCGAGTCAGACTTCGGGCCATCCATCGTGGAGTCGCAATTCGACTACCTGAAGCAGCTCGGCCTGTATGTTGACTAGTACTCAAACAGAGTCCGACCGGCAGCCGGACAACCCGGCTGCCGGTGACTAGGAGAAACATGAGACGCATAGTTCATGCAATTGACCGTCTCAGTATCTTGGCGGGGAGAAGCATCTCCGTGCTGCTTGTTGGGGCGATGCTGATTATCGTCTACGAGATTGCGGTGCGCACAATTTTTGGTGTATCAAATGTATGGGCATTCGATCTGACTACCTATCTTTGTGGTGCTGTCTACATGATTGGGGGGACATACACGCTATGCAAGGGGAAACACGTTACGCTGGATCTCCTCTCAAGTAAACTGGCTCCTCGCACGAGATCGACGCTGAACTGCTGTACATTCTTTCTATTTGCCCTGTTCGTAAGCGTGCTCCTTTGGAAGGGGGGAGTGAATGCCATTGAGTCGCTTCGTATTGGTGAAACGTCAGGGTCGCCATGGGATGCCCCGATATACCCGGTCAGGTTCCTGATTCCCGCAGGAGCGCTACTGATTCTATTGCAGGGCATCGCGAACTTCTTCAGGGACTTATACATGGCAGTGAAGGGAGAGGAATTCGATGCAAGCTGACATGGGCATGCTAACCGTGATAATCGTGGTTTCGATGTTCGTGCTGCTGATGGCGGGGCTTCCGTTCGCTTTCGTTTCGGGTGCGATTGCCTGTGTTGTTGCATTGGTCTTGTGGGGACCAGATGCTCTAGGCGTAATGGTCAGCCGCGTCTTCGACATCACAACGGGGTGGGTCTATGTGGCCGCGCCGATGTTCATTCTCATGGCGCAAGTACTGCAGAAATCTGGCGTAACAGAGGATCTCTTCCAGACAATCTACGTATGGATGGGGCCACTCCGTGGGGGACTGGCAATTACGACCATCACTGCAGGCGCCATAATTGCCGCGATGACGGGAATAATTGGCACGGGCATAGTAACGCTTGGAATCATTGCTCTGCCTGCCATGCTGAATCGCAGTTACGACCGGAGCATCGCATGTGGAACAACGATGGTGGCTGGCGGCCTTGGCACACTAATACCTCCAAGCATCGTGTTTATAATGTATGGCGCATCCGCTGGCGTGTCTGTCGGACAACTGTTCATCGGGGGAATCATCCCGGGACTCCTTCTGGCCGGAGCGTACATCACCTATGTTCTTATCAGATGCGTGGCTAATCCACGCTTGGCTCCCGCACTTCCCAAAGAAGAACGTGATGCGATAACCTGGCGCGACAAGTTCGTCAGTTTGCGCAACGTCATCCTGCCAATCTTTCTGATTGTGGCCGTTCTGGGTTCCATATATGGTGGATATGCCACACCCACGGAGGCCGCCGGTGTCGGTTGCGCGGGAGCCTTTGTTTGCGCAGGCGTCAAAGGTCGCCTCAACCTTTCGTTGCTGAAGACGTCCCTTGTGTCCACGGTTGAAGTGACTTGTATGATGCTCTGGCTGGCTTTCGGCGCCCTTGGATTGGTATCCGTGTACATCATGGCTGGCGGTGGGAACTTCGTGACGAATGCAGTGCTTGGTCTTCCATTCGGCGCATTAGGCACTGTAATCATCATGCAACTTGTGCTGATCGTCCTTGGGATGGTGCTGGATTGGCTGGGGATACTCTTCCTGACCATGCCCATCTTCGTCCCAATCATCGTGGCCTTGGGATTCGATCCCGTCTGGTTCGGGGTGCTCTTCTGCATGAACATGCAGATGGCATATTTGTCACCGCCCTTTGGACAGGGCATGTTCTACCTGAAGGGGGTTGCTCCGCCAGGCATTGAGCTATCTCATATCATTCGCTCTGTGTGGCCATTTATGGCCATCCAGGCCCTGTGTCTCGCCATCGTGATGCTCGTACCACAGATAGCGCTTTGGTTGCCTAGAACTATGATTCGTTGATAACACAGCGGGACTTATCGGTATGTTCTGCATCTGACCCGCAGGCGATAGGAGGAACAATGACAGAATTCATTGACTTGACGAACGCAGTGATAGACGGCGACAGCGACCTTGTGGCAAGGCTAACGCGTGAAGGCCTGGATGCAGGAATACCTGCACACCAGCTTCTAGACGAGGCTCTGATACCCGGTATCACCCGGATCGGTGAAATGTTCGGTCAGGGCGAGGTATTCCTGCCAGAGTTGCTGCTATCGGGCGAGGCGATGATTGCCGCGGTCAATATTCTCGAACCTGAACTCACAAAGACCCACGTCCAGTCAAAGGGCAAATTCCTCATAGGGACCGTTGAAGGGGACGTGCACGATATCGGGAAAAACATCGTCGTCATGATGCTCAAAGGCAACGGCTGGGAGGTAACGGACCTGGGTGTCGATGTTTCCCCCGAAGCGTTTCGTGACGAGGTTGCGCGGGGCAACTACGACGTGGTCGGCCTATCGGCCCTCCTCACCATGACCATGCCCGGAGTTGAACGGACAATTGCTGCTCTCAAAGAAGCTGGACTGCGAGAGAAGAGCAAGTTCATGGTGGGCGGAGCTCCAATGACTCAGGAATGGGCCGACAAGATTGGTGCCGACGGATTTGGAGCGGATGCAGCTCAAGCTGTCAAGATAGCAGGGCTCCTTGTCGACAAGAAGTAGCAAGGGAGGCAACCATGACTCAAATGACAGGTCTCGAAAGGATGATGACGACCCTTCAGCTGAAGGAACCAGACATCGTGCCCCATTTTGAGACATCCCATCACAAGCTGGTGCGAGAGGGGATTCTTCCTGGAGCCTCGTACGAAGATTTCTTGGAATACATTGATGTTGACGCGGTCGCCGTTGTTGACAAGATCTCGACCTGGAAGTACGAGCCAATAGACAGCAAGACGAAACGTGATCAGTGGGGCGGCATCAGCCTATTCACTCGTGAGGACATTGGGCATCCGCTGAAGCCGGCCATCGAGTCGGAGCATGATCTGGACCACTACGTTCCCCCAAACCCGGACGATGACTATCACTACGAAGTCATGAAGGAGCGCGTGGCAAGGTTCAAGGGAAGAAAAGCAATAATCGCGCATATGACTGATGTCTTCGACGTGGCAAAGGAGAGTCTCCTCGGCGACGTAAAGTACTTTACATCAATGAAACGCAATCCGGATTTGCTCGACCGAGTGAATGAGATCGTTCTGACCTATTACCTTCGGTATATCGGCAACTGCATCGATTTGGGCGCAGACCTGGTTTTTGTCACTGGTGACTGGGCAATGACGAACGGCCCTATGGCATCAGTGGAGATGACGAAGCGATTCATTGCGCCGCCCTTTGCGAGGATAGCCGAGTACTGCCATTCTCGTGGCATTCCTTGCATGAAGCATTCGGACGGGAACATCTGGCCTCTATTCGACACCATAGTCGAGGCAGGCGCTGACGCAGTGCATCCGATTGATCCGATGGGCGGAATGGACATGGCCGAGGCAAAGGCCAAGTACGGAAAGAAGGTCTGCCTCATGGGCAACGTCAGTTGCGCTTTCAGTTTGGTGACTGGCACTCCAGACGAAGTCAGAGCAGAAACAAAGGAGGTAATCCGCAAAGGAGGAAAGGGAGGAGGTCTGATCTGTATGTCCAGCAACTCTATCCATTCTGGAGTCAAGCCTCAGAACTATCAGGTCATGCTGGAGACAATTAGAGAGTGGGGAAAGTACCCTCTCACTTGGATTGATGAGTAGGTTGCGTCGTTCGGAATAGCAGAACGCACAGAACGTGTCGGTGGCAGTCGCTCATTGCGCAGCGCTTGGTTGCCTCACTCTAATCCCGTCAGCCTACCGTCCTGCACACAATAGTGGTCTATCATCTCAACGAGTACGCCATGCGCCGCACGCGGTAGTATCCAGAAGTGATTGACGTCAGTGGTATCATCCCCTTCAGGATGTTCCGGAATGAGGTGGTCGTTGACAGAGACACCGTCCGACTTCAACTGCTGGTAACTGTCCTCCAGATGGGCAGAGGCAAATGCAATGTGATGCAGCCCCTCGCCGTACTTCTCCAGCCTCTTGTACAGCGGCGACTCTTCATCAGGCGGCTGTAGCAGCTGGATATCACAGCCATCACCCGGCGCCTCGAAAAAGGCAGTGATGTACTTCTCATCCGCCGCCCAGCGCTCCTGCTTGACCACTTCGCGCTCCACCAGCCCGGGAGAGACTCTCCTGAATATCTGCCTGTAGTCTTCAATCGCCTTGTCGATATCGGCAACCAGGATGCAGATGTGCGCTACTGTCTTTGCCATATTCCACCTCCGGAAGGCACTTATGTGAGACGAACGTGCCGTACCCAACGATACCATGTCGAAATTGCAGAGGCACCACCATATCCACTCTGATGGACAACCTTCAGGATGCATGCGATATCCAGACAATCTGCGTCTTCACAGGAACGGCTGCCAAGTGGTTTGCGAAATCAAACCGATTGTAGGAGAGTAAAAACAAAGGAGGTGCGTCAATGCCAACCATAGTCCATTTCGATATCGCAACGGAAGAGCCGCAAAGAGCGAAGAAGTTCTACGAATCGCTGTTCGGGTGGAAGATGGAAGGTCCCCCGGGGATGACGGACTACTACTTGTTTGAAACGGAAGACCTGGAGGGCAACAGAGGCGTCGGCGGTGGTTTGGGCAAGAGAGGGGAGCCTTCCCAGAGAATCACCGTGTACATTGGCGTCGACAATATCGACGATTACAGCAAGACAGTGGGAGAGCTGGGCGGAAGAGTCGTGCAGCCGAAGATGACCGTGCCCGGATTTGGATACCTGGCTGTATGCGTGGACACCGAGGGCAACGCATTCGGACTGTGGCAGGACGCAGGGAACGCCGTCTAGCTGCCAGCCCCGGAAATGCGGGGGCGCTACCACTCCTCTCCTGGCGGGCAAGCACGGGAGCCAGTCCCCACGTCAGAACCTCACACCACCACTGTCTCAGTGCCATCCACCATGGCCGTACATCACACCCTCGTGTTGCCCACCACATAACGGCGGGAACGTGTCGCTCCCCTGCAAATACCTCGTCAGCACCACACCTACCTCAGCGGGCAAGAATAGTGTTCCCACACTCCTTGACACGTGCCCATCCAATGGATAATATGCCCAGCAGTCTTCGGCTCCTTTGGAGCGCACGGCGAATGCAACGTCTGCACTCTTTCAGTGGCAGCTGATTCCTCTGTTCCGAAGACGAGTATTCATTCCTGAGTGAGGCATCATAATGCTATTCCGCTCTATGCGCACGCAATTCCATGCGGTCCTCCGAGTCTGTGCAGCTATCGCTTTCGCAGCAACAACGTTGCTGGTACTTCCGATGCACAGTCCTGCACCGATTCTCGCTGACGAAGCTCCGTTCATATTCCTCGATAAGTGGGGCGAATACGGCACTGATCCCGGCGAGTTCTTCAGCCCGAGCGGGGTTGCCGTCGGCGTCGATGGCAAGGTCTACGTGGCAGACACCTCCAACGATCGCGTCCAGGTGCTCGACGACGATGGAACGACCCTCGCAACATGGGGCACTGAAGGCTCCGGGGCAAACCAGTTCAACGACCCCGAGGGCATCGCCGTGGACAGTGCGGGCAACATCTACGTGGCCGATACCGACAACAACCGTGTGGTCATTCTCAATAGTGTGGGAACCGTCATCCACATCCTCGATGGGCACGACGCGGGGGCCGACAATTTCCAGTACCCGCACGGCATAGACGTCAGCCCTGACGGCAACACGCTCTACATCGCGGATACCTACAACCACAGCGTTCACATCTACACCATGGTCGAGGGCACATACGCGTACTCAGCTACGATAGGGGACTACGAGATACCGGGCACCGGCGACGCGCAGTTCAACGGTCCTGCAGGAGTGGCAGTGGGACCGGACGGCAGCGTCTACGTGGCCGACACCACCAACCGCCGCGTGCAGAAGTTTGACGCCGCAGGCGCATTCGTCACGAAATGGGGTGAGTACGGGCAATCAGCCGGCCAGTTCTGGGATCCCGAAGGCATCACGGTAGACGCTGATGGCGATGTGTACGTGACCGACACAGGGAATGGCCGCATCCAGAAGTTCACTGAAGACGGTGAGTTCCTCATTATGTTTGGTTCCATGGGAAGCGGTGACTACCGCTTCAGCTATCCGGATGACGTGGCAGTCACAGTCGACGGCGACATCGTGGTGGCAGATACGGGGAACGACTGCCTCAAGCTGTACGGTCCCGCCGAGTTCTACGAGGACCCGCCACGGTTTCTGAGGGAGTGGGGCTCCGAGGGCGGAGGTCTGACTTCTCCACTCAGCATCGCCATCGATGACGACGGGTACGTGTACGTGGGCGAAGACGCCCAACGAGTGCAGAAGTTCACCGGCACCGGCAGTCTCATCACCACCTGGGGTACGCCCGGCAGCGGTGATAACCAGCTCTTTGGACCTTCGGGCATCGCCCTGGATTCCGAGGACAGCGTCTACGTGTCGGACAGCCAGAATCACCGCGTTCATAGACTCGCCCTGAATGGAACAACCGGCCTCTACGAATCGGTCGAGAGATGGGGCGCCCCGGCAGAAGACCTCTTCTACTACCCGAATGGGGTCGCCGTCGACGCTGATGACAACGTATACGTCGTCGACAGCGGCAACCACTGCGTCCAGATGCTGGACGCGGACAGCGGAGAGTGGTCCGTCTTCGCAGGGACAAAGGGAACCTATGGAGACACGACCGACGCCGATCTGTTCTGTAACCCTCGGGGCATCGCGGTGGACCACGAGAGCGGCTGGATATACGTGGTGGACTACCAGAACGCCCGCATCAAGAAGTTCGACACCAGCGGCACGCTGCTCACCATGTGGGGCTCCTACGGACAAGGCCCGGACGAGTTCAACGTTCCCTGTGGCATCGCCCTGGACCCCGTAGGCAACGTCTACGTCATCGACTGCGGCGACCACTGCATCCAGAAGTTCAACAGCGACGGCGGATTCATGAGCGAGTGGGGCACGTCTGGAACTGAGGACGGGGAGTTCAACATGCCTTTCGGTGTCGCCGTGCATCCGAACGGCGACATCTACGTCGCCGACTACGGCAACAACCGTATCCAGGTGTTCACCTATTCGGAACTTGACAGCGTCGAAATCGCACTCAAGACCGGATGGAACACGGTGTCGGTCCCGCTGGAACTGGCTCAAGGCGACGACACTGTCGAAGCAATCTTCGGAGATGATATTGAGGCCATCTACACATGGAACGCCATGAGCAAGTCCTACGAGGCACCCTCCACCATTGAGCCTGGACTCGGCTACTGGGTGGCTGTCAGTACTGACACAACCATTTCCATCGATGGTACCCCTCTTGCCACCGACGACTGGGAATGCCAGGCCCACGCGGGTTGGAATATGATTGGCTCCGCGAGTGAGGCCGTACTTGTGGGAGCCCTCACCGAAGATGTGTCCGGTGACCCTCTCCAGCTCTCCGCCGTCTACTGGTGGAACCCGGTTGCGAAAAGCTACGAAATCGCCAGCAGTATCCAGCCCTGCAAAGGTTACTGGCTGGCATCGACGGCGGACTGCAACGTGACGATGACACTGCCGGAGTGAAGTCCGCCAAGAGATGTTGGGGGCACCATGCGCACGTCAGTTCGGACAATGAGTACTTGAATGGTGTCCCCCTCTAACTGAGGGCGTGCAGGGGAGCCTACCCCGGCGCCAGAACTCTACGCCAGTGCCCACATCAGGTCTTTGACCTCTGTGACGGACATTTGAAGGCTCGCCGAAACCAGGGAGCTGTATTCAGCCACCTGAATCTTCTTGAGCGTGGCCGTCAGCTCAGGTTGAGGAACCACGTATTCGCTGAACGTTATGGCATCCTGGACCAGCCCTGCAGTGGTCTGTGCAGAAAGCACATCTGTGAAATGCATCTGCGCTTCTCCTGTAATGGTCTGACCGTACTTCTCCAGCACACAGGTGACCACGGAGATGTCTGTCAGCGGTGACAGGTCCACGAAGAAGCCGCCCTCAGAGATAGTGGCAATCTCTGCCTTCACGGTTGCAGGGAGTTGGAATGCCAGCCTCACGGGGGAATCAACCAACCCTTCGTACAGGTCACGCACCTCGCCGCTCACAGGCTCACTGTAGCCAAGCCCCGTGTCGATAACAGCCTCCACCACATCGAGCGGACCAACGACTATCAGGTTCCTACCGAGAAACGCGAGACTGACGTCTGCGTCGATGAGGTATGTCCTGTAGCCATTGTGCTCCTGCGTTGGGAAGTCCAGCTTCCCGAACACCCTGGCTGCCTCAAACAGGTACTTCGCAGGTATATCGAGCCTGACAATGGCCCCGTACCAGAGAAACTCATCTCCCAGCGTCGAAAGGTCTGCGAACAGTGTCACTTCATCGAGATGCTTCGGGTCAACACCCGTCTGCGCCTGCACGTTGGCCAGCGCTGCATCGAGTGTTGGTGGCATGGATGGGTCTCCCACCAGCGCCGCGGAATACGCATAGAGGTCTGCAGTATCTGCGTCATTCAGGATTTCGGCCAGTTTGACCTTCGCTATCGC
>JAFGFT010000018.1 GCA_016930935.1 Dehalococcoidia bacterium
GGAGCGGATACTCAAGATGCATGCGGTAGCCCTTGGGATAGACCGAGCCGGTTGTCTCAAGATACCGGAGAGCGGTAATCAGGTCTTGAAGTCCTTGTGGTGTGACGGAGAGGAGCATCTCGTCGTCCTCTGCCATCGCGGAATAGCGGTCGCCGCGGCATGGAATCGCGACCTGGCTGCGTCCGTTCTGAAGCACTGGTACGACACCGTACACGCACGCCGCGTGACTGGACAGGTCGCAGTTCAAGTTGTGCCCGTCTTTGTACTCGTGCCCCAGTAGTAGCTGGCTCAATTGCGCGGGGATGCAATAGATGGTGATGACATCAGGTTCGAATGAAGTGCTGTGCAGTGGGGCGGAGAGCACGCCCGTGTACATGCCGGTTGGCAGCTTGGGCAATTCCTCTGCGTAGACATGACCGGCCTCTTGTGATGCGACATCCCGGGGATAGCGATTGTGGCCCTCAATGAAGTACGCGGGGGCTTCCTGCAGGCCAAAGCCGATGACCGGCTCCGGGCACCACATGTCTTCCCGCAGCATTGCCATGGGCGTGCCGTCACGGCGTGACATCTCGAACGCCTGGCACAGAGACATGTGAATTCCCATATCTCTCTTGGGACGAGTCATTTCTTCAGGAACGTCCTCTCCTTCGCGCAGAAGCCGGATGGCGATGGGATATGTCTTGAGCCGGGCTCTTCTTTCGAGTTCTTCAGCGTAGCTGTGGTAGGTGGAAAGCTCCATGTCTGGCCCCCTTGTCCTCGTTGGGGGCAATAGTAGGCGTCCTTGCAGTTCTGTTTCAATAGCTGGTGAGATCGCAGCGAGCCGGTTTTCTTCGTCCTGAGGGGCGGTGTAGAATATCCAACTCTCATGTTGCATGGAGGGAGAGTGCCGATGATGAGTGCCGCATCGAGAGGATTTCGCAGCCAGCCACGTGTGGCGTACGCGCTCACGTGGGCAATCGCGGTGCTTGCGGCTGCGTCGAGCGCAGCGGGGTTGTTCCTTCCCGGACTCTATCGCGACAACGCGTGGGTGACGCCGCAGAATCAGGGAACCGACCTGGTGACGCTGGCAATCGCGATTCCTTCTCTCCTCATTGCTGCGAGGCTTGCGATGCAGGGTTCTGCCCGGGCCGCAATTGCCTGGTTCGGACTCCTTGGTTACGTGTGGTATGTCTACAGTGGAGCGGCATTCGCCTATGCGTTGAACTCGGTCTTTCTGCTGTACGTGGGGTTGTTCGCCTTATCCATCGCGGCGCTGATAGCCCTCGCGGCCCATCTCGATGTGAAGGGGCTCCGGGCGCGATTCGATAGCCATCCTCCGGTGCGGCCGGTGGCGGTGTTCATGGTGCTCATGGCCGTGATGCTCTGCGTGCTCTGGCTTGGACAGTTGATTCCCTTCTACACGACTGGCGTGCTGCCTGAGGCCGTGACACAGGCTGGAGGACAGACCATGTTCGTGTACGTGCTCGACCTTGGCGTCGTGGTTCCGCTGGCGCTTCTGGGAGCTGTATGGTTGTGGCGGGGAAGGCCCTGGGGAACCGCTATCGCCGGGTTCATTCTGGTGAAGGTCGCCACCATGGGACTGACGCTGCTTGCCATGACGTGGTTTCTCGCTCGGTCAGGCCAAGCCGTTGACCTGATGCTGTCTATCGTGTGGGTCATGCTGGCAGCCAGCGGTTCCGTGATGGCAGTGTGGTTCCTGCGTCACTGTCACTGAGGGTGAGGCTGAGGCCATCGCAACTAGCCGGCGGAATGGGCCACGTAGATGTCCGCCTCGAGCATTTCGCCGTCGTGGAAGAAATGGTGTGTGAAGTACAGGTTGCCTGCGTTGTCCAGTGACGCCTCTCCGGCGAACTGCGATACGATGAGTTCCGGTTCCTTCCACCCGGTGGCACTCATGCGTGAGCGGTAGAGTGCCGGCGTGCCCATGTACGTGCGGGTGAGCCACAGTTCGGTACCGTCTGCGGTCACGAATGGCCAGCCGTCTGTCTCAGGTGTGTTGACCGGGGCAACATTCTGCGGTGCTCCCCATCCTTCGCCCTGGCGCTCCATCACCCAGATATCCATGCCCCCTTTGCCTCCCGGCCGGTCCGAATGGTAATAGAGCTGTTTTCCGTCAGACGTGATGTGCATCTCGCCAACCTGGTAGTCGACGTTCACTTGTTCCCCCGCGTTCTTCCAGTCGCCCCAACTCCCGCTCTGCTGCTTCGCCGTCCACATGTCCATACCGCGATAGTTCCCTTCTCGTGCTGAACAGAACCACATGTTGTCTGCCTTCACGAATACGCACCCGTCGAGCGCCAGTGTGCCCTGGTCCTGCAGGGGCACTCGTTGGGCTTCTGCCCACGTGTTGCCCAGCCATTGGCTGACGTAGATGCCGGTCACGCCGTCGAGAAGCTGCTTCTCGGGTGGAATGCGTACGTCGGGAGTGAAGAAGAAGTACAGTGCCGTGCCATCGGGTATCACAAATGCGGAGTCCTCGGCTCCCGCAGTGTTTATGCCGCCAGTGACCGGCTCGGGCTGGAGAAAATCGGGAGAATGGAGAATGGGGGGATGGTCATCTGAGGAGGGCATAATCTTCTGAGCGTCAGAAGGTATGGCGTCCTGTCGAGAAATCGTGGCGATGGTTGGTTCGGACTGTGGCGGGCTGCATGAGATTGCCATTGTGATGCCGCACAGGGCTGCTGCAAGTAGCGGAAAGGTCACCACACGATGGGGAGATGATGTCGTTACCTGCCATTCGCGGGGGCCGTGATGTTGGTGCATGGCACTTCCTGATTTCAGCGTAACACATACGTGTCGGGCATGGCATGGGGTATTGTCTTGGACGCGGAACAGGAGTAAGCTTCCGCCCGGCGGGGGTCCATGAACGTACTTATTGACCTTATTCTGGTGTATCTGCGCCAGTGAATTGGCGGGGGCATGTCATATGGCATGCCCCCTTTTTTTTGAGTGCCAGGCCTCGCAAGTATCGGGGCGAGCAAAGGAGGCCGGAACGGAGAGCCGGCTTCAAAGGAGGTGCCAGAGAGTGCTCGAAATACTGTTTCATGGTAGGGGTGGTCAGGGTGCCGTTACAGCAGCCAATGTGCTGGTGGCGGCGGCTCTGAGGGATGGTCACAAGGGTGTGCAGGCTTTTCCTCTGTTCGGTTCTGAGCGTAGAGGCGCGCCCGTGAAGGCGTTTGCCCGAATCTCAGATACCGAGATAGACCTGAGAAGCCAGATCTACAATCCCGATATCACCATCGTTCTTGATCCCGGCCTTCTGAAACTCGTTGACGTGACGGAAGGACTCAAGAAGGACGGGGTACTTGTCCTCAACACGACGCTCAAGCCGGGCGACTTCGAATTCTCAAACAAGTTCCGTGTGGCCACTGTCGATGCTGCAGCGATAGCCATACGGCACAAACTGCTTGTCGGAGGCATTCCCATCATCAATACGCCCATTCTCGGCTGCGTGCCCAAGGTGTCTGACACCGTGTCTCTTGGTGCGATAGAGGACGCCATCAGGGCTCAGTGGAAAGGTGAGGCCGGAGAACGCAACGCACTTGCCGCGCATGAGGCGTACGAGCAGACAGAGGTGAGCAGATGAAGGAACGAGTGAAGACGACAATCTCTCGGCCTGCCGATGCTGCCATGGGCAAGACCGGCACATGGCGTGATTTCAGGCCAGTTCTGGACTCCTCGAAATGTATCAAGTGTCTCAAGTGCTGGATATCATGTCCTGAGGGATGTATTCGCAGGGCTGAGGACGATTCAGTTTCGGTCGACTATGACTATTGTAAGGGTTGTGGTGTGTGCGCGAATGAGTGTCCCACACAGGCGCTGACAATGAAGCGGGAGGGCTCAGGGGAATGATAATGATTGACACTGGGGACCGCATTGCGGCAAAGGCTGCGCAGATGGCACGGCCGGAGTTCATCGCGGCCTACCCCATAACGCCTCAGACGGTCATCGTTGAGAAGACGGCCGAGTATGTTGAGATGAAGGAACTGGATTGCGAGTACATGCGTGTCGAGAGCGAGCACAGCGCGATGACCGCGGTGATAGGTGCGGCTGCGACGGGCGTGAGGACGTTCACGGCAACTTCCTCACATGGACTTGCCCTCATGCACGAGATGTTGCACTGGGCATCCATGGCCCGGCTTCCAATTGTGATGGTCAACGTGAACCGCGCCCTCGGGCCGGGTTGGAACATATGGGCGGACCAGACGGATGCCCTCGCACAGCGTGACACCGGCTGGATACAGATATATGCGAGCAGTTGCCAGGAGATCTTCGATGCTGTGATACAGGCCTATCGGCTCGCAGAGATGGAGGAGATTCAGCTGCCCGTCATGGTGAACTACGATGCGTTCGTGCTATCACACACTTCCATGCCAGTGGAGATTCCTGAGCAGGCCGAGATAGATGCGTTCCTGCCAGCGTTGCAGCCGCTCTGGCGGATAGACCCGGATGACCCTCTGACGCATGGGAACATCCTCCCTCAGGCGGAGTATGGTGGCATGCGCAAGGACCTGCACATGGCGCACATGAAGGCACTCGAGAGTATCCCCGCAATCGCCGATGAATGGAAGAGTCGGTTTGGCACCTATCATGGTGGTCTTGTGGAAGAAGTACTGTGTGAGGACGCCGAATACGTCATCGTCGCGATGGGCGCGTTTGGCGCAGAGGCCAAGGTGGCCACACAGGAACTCAGACGAGACGGTATCAAGGCAGGACTCGCGCGGGTGCGGGCATTCAGGCCCTTCCCTTCCGAAGTGTTCAGGCGACTGTCTGCCAACCGGACGTTTGTCGTCATAGACCGTGGCGTCTCCATCGGTGCGGGAGGTGGAATCTACACCGAACTGAAATCCGCACTGTATGGGTATTCGACCGCTCCCGTCCAGGGCTTCATCGCGGGTCTCGGCGGCCGCGACGTCACATTTGTCGAGATGGCTGAAATGGTCAGGAAGACTGCGCGTGGTGAAGCAACAGACGTGGAGTGGTGGGGAGTCCAGGAGTAAGGGGGAACACAATGGCAGTGAAGAATTTACCAAGAGAAGAACTATTCAGGCTCGGCAGCGGCGGCTGTCCCGGCTGTCCCTCGACACTTGCCTTGCGCATTGCACTGAAAGCTCTTGGCAAGGATACGGTGTTCGTAATTCCTGCTTGTTGCGCGGTTGTTGGCCTGGGTTCTTATCCGAAGACCGCGTTTGACGTGCCTGTTCTCAGCATCGCCTTTGAGGCGGCTGCGGTGGGGGCATCCGGAGTGGTTGCCGGACTCAGGCGGCAGGGAAAGATGGATACCAACGTGGTGGTGTGGGCCGGCGACGGCGGAACGTATGACATAGGGCTGCAGTCACTCTCAGGTGCTGTCGAGAGAGGAACCGATTTCATATACATCTGCTACAACAACGAGATGTACTCCAATACGGGTATCCAACGTAGCGGTGCCACTCCATATGGTGCGTGGACAACTACGACATGGACGGGCAAGGCCGAGCAGAAGAAAGACATGCCCGCCATCCTCAGGGCACATGGCATCCCCTACATGGCCACAGCGGTGGCCAGCTATCCCGAGGACCTCTTCAACAAAGTCAGGAAGGCGATGTCCATTCGGGGTTCGAAGTACATAGAGATTCTGTCCCCCTGTCCTCCGGGATGGCGGTTTCCGATGGAGAAGATGGTTGAGCTTGGACGGCTCGCCGTGGACACGGGCGCGTGGGCACTCTACGAGTACGAGAATGGTCAGCTCAACTTCAATCTGAAGAGCAAGTCCATCCTTGAGAAGAAGGTAGAGCCGAAGCCGATTGAGGAGTATCTACAACTTCAAGGCAGATTTGCCCATCTGTTCAAGCCGAAGAGAAACGAGGAGGCGCTGCAACAGATACAGGCACAGAGCGACGCAAACTGGGAACGTTTTCGCAAGCAGGTTGAATGCGGAGTGGCCTAGATTCACGCAGGATGGTCGGGTATCCTGTTGGAATCGACACCATGCGTGAGAAGGAGGGTACATGAAGATTACTGCGGTGAAGACATTCCTGTATAAGCCGACGTGGAATTGGCTCTTCGTCAAGATTGAGACGGACGAAGGCATCTACGGATGGGGCGAGGCGACATGCCAGGCGCAGGAGAAGCCTATCGAGGCCTGTATCCATAATCTGGCGGACTACCTTGTCGGCAAAGACCCTCGTGACATCGAGCTGCACTGGTCCACCATGTTTCGCAATACCTACTGGAGGCCATCATTTGTCGTTACGAGCGCGATGAGCGGCATCGACATGGCTTTGTGGGATATCCTCGGGAAGAGCCTCGGCGCCCCTGTCTATCGCCTGCTTGGTGGTGCCGTGCGCGAGAATATCCGTGTCTATCACAACGGCTGGTGGTTCCCGGCTACCAGCACGGACGACTACGTCTGGCTCGCGGAACGCGAGGTGAAGGAGCGCGGCGCGAAAGCTATCAAGTATGACCCGTTCTGGGGTACTGACGTGTTTACCTCGACAGAGGCGGACATACGCAAGGTGCTGGACAATGTTGCTCGTGTTCGCAAGGCAGTGGGCGACGATGTAGAGATAATGCTTGATTGTCATTCGCGCATGACCACGAATGCAGCCATACGTTTTGCTCACTCTGTGCGCCAGTACAATCCTGCCTGGTTCGAGGAGCCGCTGCCTACTGATGCTGCGGCAGAGGACCTTGCCCGTATCGTCGCGTCAACTGATATCCCTATCGTGACGGGTGAACGCCTCGTGACGCGCTGGTGCTTCCGCGACATCGTGGAGAAGCGGGCAGCAACTGCCATCAATCCTGACCCGTGCCATGCGGGTGGTATCTCCGAGATGAAGAAGATAGGTGAGCTGGCCAACACATA
>JAFGFT010000019.1 GCA_016930935.1 Dehalococcoidia bacterium
CCGACCACGCTGAATACGGCGAATCCAGCGAAGAAGCTGGTCGCACAGTTGCCGAAGCCTGTGATGAATGCGTTGTTGTTCACATCACCACGACCCTTGATGAAACTGCCGTATGCGTACATGCCTGCCATTCCCAATGACAGAGTGAACGCAATCTGGCTCAATGCAGCAAACCACACGCTGCCATCAGCCAGTCTGCTCCAATCAGTCTCCAGGTAGTAGTTCAGGCCTCCCGCGGCACCAGCCAGCGTTATTCCTCGGACTACCAGGACAATAAGAAATACCCATGCGGTAATCATGACCCACTGAGAAACCGGCCCAATGGACTTGGTTCCCCTGTAGACGACGAGGAAGATAATCGCCCAGACCACGGCCAGTCCAATGAGAAGCGCAGGTACGGGGGCACCAATCTCGGCGGGGCCGCCCGAAAGCTGCAGCACAGTACCGAAGTAGTAATCAGCCGCGCCTTCGGCTCCGGCCTGACCCATACCCCATGCAACCGTACCGGCAGACACTACGTAGTGAAGCGTCCAGGCCATGACAACCGTATAGTATGTGTCGATAAGGAATGCTACCCAGACTGGCCACCAGCCCAACCACTCCCACCTCTTGCCAATGCCTTCAAAGACTCCGGGGGCACTGGTCTGGAAATACTTGCCCATGCCATACTCAACGATGAGCCACGGAATACCGATGGCCAGGAGTCCAACAATCCAGGCCACAAGAAACGCGCCACCACCATTTGAGTAGGTCAGGTGAGGAAACCGCCACAGGTTGCCCAGACCTATGGCCGATCCAAGGGCAGCGAAGATGAAGTAGCTACGCTTGCCCCACCTTTCCCTCGCTATTTCAGCCAATTTTTCACCTCCTATCAGCGAATTGTTGCTTTTATATGTCCGGCAGCTCGACCTTTTGTCCCCACGCAGGAGAGCAGCCAGCGAACACCTATACATGTTGGAACGGGAAAATCACGTGCAGAAGAGCACAGACAAAATGGAGAGATGCAACGCCAGTGCTCGTTCCAAGCGAACGCCTCCTGACAACCACTGACTGCAATCCAGTCTCACAGCAGCTCCACCTCCTCCTGCTTGAAAAACAGGAACGTCACCCAGACAAACGCGCACTCGTGAAATTATCAAGCCGCACGTCTCGTAATGTCAATACCTTTGAACGCAAAAACCCTCCCATCCACACACTAGAGACGCCCTTTATCCTTCATTGCAACCATGACGCGCCGCCTCGCAATCCTTTCGGCCGCCTCGCGAGGGTACAATGCCTCGGCCTTGCTCAAGGCCATTATCTCGCTCACGTTCTCACGTATCTGCTTCTTTATCACCTTGAAGCTCTCTTCTATGGTGCCCTTCCGCAGCTCAACAGACCCGGCAATCACCCCACCACCATTCGCGATGAAGTCAGGTACTACCAGACTCCCCTTGTCTCCCAGGAACCTTTCGGCTTCAAGACTGGCGGGAATATTCGCCGCTTCGACGACGAGCCGGGCTTTCACGGACTCAACATTCTTCATCGTAATGACATCCGGCCTGGCTCCGGGCACCAGCACATCAACATCGAGCCCGAAGAGTTCTCCATCCGCAATGTGCCTTCCGCGTTTGTAGTCTCGATTCCAGAGCTTACTGACCTTCTTTGTAGCCTTGTCGTATTGTACGAGGGCGTCGAAGTCCATCCCTTCGGGGTCGTAGATGGCGCCATCGATGTCGGAAACGGCTACTACCCTGGCCCCCTTGGAAACGAGCGACCTGAAACAGGCCTGACCCACCGCCCCGAACCCCTCAATGGCAACAGTGGCTCCTTTCAAATCCAGCCCGATGAAATCCGCCGCCTCCTCGGCTGCTTCCCCGGCACCATAGCCCGTGACTCCCATTTCATCGAGAGGTATCCCTCCCAACTCCCTGTGAAGTCCAATCGCGCGTCCGATCTCGTCCTGGATGATGGCCATGCAGTGCTCATCAGTGCCCATGTCTGGTCCGGGAATGTAGTCCGTGTGCACTCTCAGGAATCGGGCGAACGCGCGTATAAACTCCTCCCTGTTCGGAACGTCAGGATTGCCGCGGATGCCGGCTTTCCCTCCTCCATACGATATGCCCGCAGCGGAGTTCTTAAGCGTCATTGAACGCGCCAATCTGAATATCTCGTTCGTGGTGATATCAGGCGCCCATCTGATGCCTCCGATGGCGGGGCCCAGTGCGGTGTTGTCCACCACCAGGATACCCTTCAACTGCAGCTTCGGGTCATAGAAATGCACCACCTTCTCCGGCCCAAGTTCATCCGCATAGCCAAATATCTCTTGCTCGGCACCCATTTGTTCCCTCCTTTCTGTTCCAGTCACAACGATTACGGTACGGGATGCACGCGTGTACGGGAGCAACGCGTATCCCACCCGAATGACAGCGCCACTTCACGAAAAAGAAGAAGAGCCGGGTGTGACCCCAGCCCTCTTGATACAACACGAGTGGCCCGAAACATGGGCCGACGCAAGTGGAAGAAGAAGAAGTTGAAGACGAGGAGCGCCCGGAAGACGATTGTCTCCGAGTGTCGCGGCAGCAGCCCTTCAGCTCCGCCAGACATTCCGCGGAATTCTAGGCACGCCCCCCAGAAAAGTCAACACATACTCACCCGTGGTCCGCCACATTGTGCCAGGGGAGATTCGCACGACAGAAGCGGATGAAAGGCCAGACTCATGCACGCGCATGGCACAGCAACAACTGAGGCTGCTCCTCTCCTCACAGCGACATTACGGGCAACGGACATGAAGCTCTGCGATAACCGGACATCACGACACCGCTATTGGTGCCTACTTCTGTTCGGCATCCACCGAAGAGATAACGTACTCGTAGCGGATGGGGCCATCCAATACGACGTAAGAGTGGGTGCCGTTCGTCGAGCAGTGCAGCATCGGCTTCACGCTGTCGTCGGCAATCTTCGCAAGGTCGGCAACGTCTCGTAGAGAGACGATTCTGTCACCTTCAACGATTGCAGGGAGCCCACGCACGGCAACGACCATGTCGCGGTACTTCTTGGCGATTCCGGCCGCCTCGACTTCAGCAGGGCTAAGAAGTGCCGTCCTCAAACGCATCTCGCGCCAGACCAGATACGCCAGGCCCAACCCACCTATTGCCACACCGATAAGCCAGGGCGTCCGCCAGCCGCCGGGTGGCGCAGCCTCATTCGGCACTGTGCCTCCACCGACTTCGGCCTCTACAGTCTGTGACAGAGTCTCGTCGTCAACGGAAAAACTAGCCTTCTCAAGAGAACACTGCATCGTCTGGCTGAAGCTTTCATTGATACGGCCAAGCCCGGTAGTGCCCGTCGTACGAACGGTCGCAGTAATACCAAGGGCGTGGGTTCCTCCCCTCACGCCGGTCTCTTCACCTATGGCGTCGATTACTGCCTTGTAGTAGGAGAGGTCAATCGGGAATGTGACTACGAAGTCGCCATTCTCGGTCTGCCTGGGCACAAGTGACAGCGTCTTCTCCCAGGTATCTTCATTGACGATATTCACCGTCACTCCCACATCATGCTGCAGGTCGCTCACTGTCGAATCGCACTTGAAAGCGAAGGCGAACTCCCCATCGACATGATGAATCAGATTGGGGAAGTACGTGTGGCCCGGCCCGAGAACCTGCATCGGTGCGGTTTCGGCGGGAAGGACTGGCTCTTCCTCCGGTTCAGCGACAGGCAGGCCCGAAGAGCGCAGTACGGGTTCATCAAACAGTTCGTTGCTCTTGAGGAATACGTCGTAGTCGAACCGGCTGGTGTGCGCCCAGCCAACCGGCGCATTATTCACCTGCTCCGAATAGGCAAGAGGTTCATGCAGTTCGATCTGCTGGTTGTCAATCTCAAGTTCGATGCTGTGAACGTAGGTATCTTCAATCACCTGCCCGCCAACCGTCTCCGCCCGGACCTTCACAATGCCATCTATCCGGTACTCAACATTACCGGCGCTGATGTTAATGTCCTCTTCAATATCTTCGACTCTGTTCTCAACCGTGTCTTCCTCCAGGATGTAGTCGAGGACGAGCGGCAGAGAGCGCTGCGTATTGAAGAACCGAAGCACGTCCTTCTCCCAGACCTTGGGGTCGGTGGCATACACCACCACTTCCGCCTCTATGTCAGTGGACGCGAGCGGCTCATCGACATCAAGGTCATAGGTGAAGGTCATGTCGAATTCGTCGATGAGCGAGCGAAAGAACACATGACGAATCTCTTCCTCTTCTTCTTCTTCGTCTTCGGGTTCCACATCATCAACGACCGCCACTGCGTCAGGGTCAGGGAGAGGTGCGCTGCCATAGAGAGTGCTGGGCTTGAGCGACACTGAGTAGTCGAAGTGACCGGTCTGTGTGTAGGGTACGGAGGGGAGCGCGACCTCCCGTGGCGTGCGCAAGTCAGCAATCGCATTTGCACCGCTCACGAGAATCACAAGCGCTGCAACGCCAAAGCACACCACACGCCCAGGGAAAGTCCCCAGAAATCCCTTCATCTTGCGCAACCCCTGACCGAAGTCATTCTAGATGCCAATATATGCAGTGTCAACGGGGCAGACTCAGCGCGCTTCGCGCAGGAACAACACAAGCCGCCCAATGGCAGGAACTGTTCCTATCATCTTGCCCTTCAATTGTGCCGCAATCACGCGGTCGGAGTCTTCTTCTTTGTTCGCGTCGCCCTTCGTGACGAACTCGACTGTCTCCCCAGTGCCTTCAATCGCAACGACACGGTGAATGACCCTGATATCGCCGCGCCGGAAATCGATGATATCTCCTTCCTCAATCTCATTGACGCCAACCTTGGCAGCGATGACCACGTCTCCGGGCTTGATGAGCGGCGTCATGCTGCCGGTAACCACGGTAGCCGGATACACAGGCAAGAGACCAAGAGAGAACCAGAAGAGTGCGAGCACCAGAACCGCTCCACCTATCCATCCTGCAACCGGGGACTCGCCGGTCTCCCTTGGGAGATTCTTGACAGAGCGAAGCCGACCGCTGGAGAGCATCTGGACGGCAGCAACGCCGAGTGCCGGCACCATGACGCCAAGCAGAGCTGTGATGCCCCAGGAAAGGTCGGGAAGCACAGGACTGAGCCACTCAAAAGCGAGCAGCGCGCCGCGATATGCAATGGCAGGTTTTGCCCCGCCAAGATAGGCCAGAACCGACGCCAGAGCGTTAATAGACAAAACGGGCACGATAGTCTCGCCAAGGAAAGTCACCGCCGACCTCATCTGGGTCAACTGCGAAAACTGCGATGGCGCCAGGTCGAGTGAGGTAAAGAGGACGGCAACGAGACCGATTACGAGAGACGGCCATTTCTTCCCGAGGCAGCACAGGATTCGGGCTCTGACCATCTCGGTCCCGATCAGCGTGGCGGCAACAACCCAGATATTACGCACCACATCATCCGGCTGGTGCGAATACGGACTGTTGCCGAAACCGCTGAAGACACCACCCATGAGAAGCAGAAAGACGTGAAACCCACCAGCCATGAACCCGAAGGTGACAAGTTCCCGGCGAAGTCCGAACTTGCCGGCAGCAGAAACAGGCGGCAGGTAGTGTACAATCACTGCGAGCATCACCCAGTACAGCGGTACCACGACGTACCCGAGGGTGCTACCCGGAATCTTACCGGGGGTCAGAAAGTGCAGGGTGGCATAACCACCAACAAGCAATCCGATAAGCAGGTAGGCGCCACGGTTACTTTTCATAATACCGCCGCTGTTCGATTCTACGCCGCGCCTTGGGGGTTTTCAACAGAATATCGACTGAACATCCGCCTACTTATGTCATCCCGTACCAAGTTCGCGTACCCCTCTGGACTTTCCGGTCTATTCATGCGCGGTTCTCCGCCCTACCCTTCTTAATCATATTTAAGAGCACGAATCTCCCCCTGCATTCAACCTACCTGGAGGTATCAGCAACCAATGAGACACTTTGCCCGTCTTCTCACCGCAGTACTCTGTTCACTTCTATTCCTCGCACCGGGCGCGCCGTTGACGCAGACGGCCCACGCCAGCGACGGCAGAGGAGCTGAGCTTCTTGAAAACCGACTCGTTGTTCAGTTCGATGACGGCACAGATAGCCGTGAAATGGCCGCCGCGCACAAGCGCGCCGGCGTCACCGTCGTAGCCATGGTTCCCGAACTCAACACCTACGTTGTAGAGCTATCCGGAGGCTCGAAATGGCTTTCTTCCGCACTCTACAAGCTGGACAGCCATGTCGCGGGGGTGGAAGACGACCCCATCGCGTGCACCACTGAGGAGCCGAACGACCTCTACTACAACAACACCCAGGAGTGGGGACTCTTCAACATCGATGCCCAGGGAGCGTGGGAGGTCACCCACAGCAATCCCGACATCCGCATCGCGGTGCTCGACACCGGCATCCAGAGCACGCACCCCGACCTCGCGGACAAGATAGTCGCCGCAGCCGATTTCACCGGCAGCGGAACTCCTGAACCGGTCTCAAACACTCACGGCACACACGTTGCCGGCATCGCCGCTGCCTCAACGAACAATGCTATCGGCGTCGCATCAATCGGCTACAACGCGAGCCTGATGAACGCCAAGGTCATGAACGAAAGCGGCACGGGCTACTACTCCTGGATAGCCGCAGGCGTCATCTGGGCCACAGACAACGGCGCAGATGTCATCAACATGAGCCTCGCCGGAACCAGCAATTCTTCGCTGCTGGCGAATGCAATCGACTACGCGTGGGAACACGGAGTAGTCGTAGTAGCCGCTGCCGGCAATGATAGCAGTACCACCCCGTACTATCCCGCAGCCGACCCCGATTGCATCTCGGTCGCAGCTTCCAACAGAACCAACGTCCTCGAGTCGTGGTCCAACCATGGCTCGTGGGTAGACGTCTCCGCGCCTTCATCCGCATACTCGACCAGAATCAACTCAAGCTACACCGCGATGCAGGGCACGTCCATGGCCTCGCCTTACGTCGCCGGTCTCGCCGCCCTGGTGCTCGACGTGGTATCCGACACGAACGGCAACGGCCGCACCAATGACGAAGCCAGGACCGCCATCGAGTCCACGAGTGTCGATTTCGGCACGGACGTGAAGTACGGCCGCATCGATGCGGCCGCGGCAGTCGCTGCGCCAACCCCACCTTCTGAAGGAGAAGTATCCGGCACAGTGCTGGAGGCAGCCACCTCGAATCCGCTCGAAGGCGTCTCCGTCACTGACGGCACGCGCTCAACCACCACAGACAGCCAGGGCTTCTACTTCCTCTCCAGCGTCCCTCCCGGCACGTACACCATCGCCGCAAGTGCGGACAACTACGTCCCGGCGTCGCAGGACATCACCGTTGTTGCCGGGGAGACCGCAACTACAGACTTCTCGCTCGAACCCGTGCCTGCGCCCAACCAGGCGCCAGTCCTCGACGCCATCGGCAGCCTTTCAGTAGAAGAGAAGGAGTCGCTGGAATTCTCCGTCACCGCCTCGGACCCCGACGATGACGCACTGAGCTATTCGATCGACGGTCTGCCGGAGGGCGCGACCTTCGTTGACCCGGTATTCTCATGGACGCCTGCCGTCGGACAGGCGGGAAGCTACAACGTGACGTTCACCGTTTCCGACGGTGCACTGACGGACGAAGAAACCGTCACCATCAACGTTGAGCAGATACCCCCATACGGGACGGTGACAGGCACGGTCACGGACATCGTCAGCGGGGAACCCATAGCGGGTGCTCTCGTCTCCAATGGCGAGACATCGGCTATCACAGGCGTGCAGGGCACCTATACGATGACGAGCGTCTTCGCAAGCGAATGGACGTTTACCGCCCGGGCCGACCGCCACGTAGACGCCGCAAAGGACGCCACGGTCGTCGCGGGTGACACGACCACCGTGGATTTCACCCTCGAGCCGATTCCGAACACCCCTCCTGTCCTGGAGTACATCGGCGACAGGATTGTCGCTGAGGAAGAGATGCTCAGCTTCACTGTGTCCGGCTCTGACGCCGAGGGTGACAGCCTCTCCTATACGACGTCGGTTCTGCCTGACGGAGCGTGGTTCCAGGACCGGCGCTTCTCCTGGACTCCCTCTCTTGACCAGAGCGGCATCTACAGCATCACATTCACCGTATCCGACGGCGTTCTCTCCGACTCGGAGACAATCGCCATCGATGTTCTGGACGTGCAGAAATGCGGTTCCATCGGGGGAACAGTCAGCGACGCCTCGTCGGGTACGCCCATCGCAGGCGCGACGGTATCGGCAGCCGGCACTTCCACTATTACGTCCGCATCGGGCACGTACACGCTGGCCGATATCTCGCAAGGCGTCTGCTTCGTGGATGTGTCGGCAACCGGCTACGTTTCCTCTTCACGGGACGTGACCGTCACCGCCGACAAGGTGTCGTCCGCCGACTTCACTCTCGACCTTCTCCCGAAAAATGCACCGGTCCTCGTCACGATTGGCGACAGGACCGTGGAAGAGACGCAGACACTGGAAATCACTCTCTCAGGTACGGACGCCGACGGCGACAGCCTGACGTATTTGGCAGGACAACTGCCCAAGGGCGCCAGTTTCGCAGGCCAGGCGTTCTCCTGGACTCCGGTCGAGGGACAGGCGGGCACCTGGGAGGTCACCTTCACGGTCACCGACGGCACACTCTCCGCGTCAGAAACCGTCACCATCACGGTCACACCGGTCCAGCAGACCCCGGACGGCGCAATGTGGACTGAGAGCATCGATTTCTACGCCATCGGCACCCCCACACCCACCATGCTGCGCGTTATCGTGTCCGTGGTGAATCCCGACCCTCTCAAGGACGCCCTCGTGTTCGTTGACATTGCGGACTCCAGCGGAGCCGTACGTCACCTCTACACAAGGACAGACAGCCTCGGCCAGGCGAACTATCTCCTGCGCAACCCCGCCCCCATCACCTATACCGTCACCGTTTCCAGGGTGCTGCACGCCGACTACACATGGTACACATGGTCGGAAGCACTGGGCGTCACCGAGAAGAGTTTCCTGGTCGGCGAGCCACCGGCGTACGGCCGCGTGCAGGGACAGGTCACGTCGGCCGCCGACGGCCAACCGATAGTCAATGCAACCGTCACTGACGGAACGCGCACCTCTACTACCGACTCCATGGGAATGTACGCTCTCAACGATGTGCCCGCAGGCGACAACTGCATTGTCAGCGCCTCAGCGGACGGATACGTGACGAACTCATGTGAGGTCTCAGTCCTGGCCGATAGCACCACCACGCACAACATCACGCTGCAACCGGTGCCAAACACCGCTCCCTCTCTTAACGCCGTCGGGAGCAAGGCCGTGGACGAGGGCGAGACGCTCCAGTTCTCCGTCTCGGCAACCGACCCGGACAACGACCCTCTGTTCTTCTCGGCCACAGGGCTTCCGGATGGCGCGGCGTTCGCAGGACAGACCTTCTCATGGACACCGGCTGTCGGCGACGCCGGCATGTACGAAGTAACGTTCGAGGTCAGCGACGGAGAACTCTCCGATGCCGAAACCATCCATATCACCGTCAACGCAGTGCCGCAGTTTGGCACCGTGTGGGGGACCATCAGCGACATCAACACGGGAGCGCCTGTTGAGGGTGCAAACGTGTGCGTTGGGAGCGTGTCAGACACGACGGGTGCGAATGGCGACTACGAGTTGCGCGGCATTCCCGCCGGAGCGTGGTCCGTCAGCACAAGCGCTGACGGCTACTACGAGGTTTCGCGCACCATCACGGTCGCCGGGAACGACCGCATCAGCGTGGACCTGCACCTGGAACCCCTGCCCAACGACCCACCGGTGCTTGAACTCATCGGCGACAAAGACGTGGTCGAAGAAGAGGCGCTGGAGTTCACTGTTTCCGCCTTCGATGCGAATGACGACGCACTCTCCTACGATGCTGAAGGCCTGCCACAGGGAGCCTCATTCGAAGGGCAGACGTTCTCATGGACGCCCAACGCGGGCCAGGCAGGCAGTTACGACGTGACGTTCACCGTTTCAGACGGCGAGGATTGTGACACGAAGACAATCACCATCACCGTGAACGAGGCGCAGGAAGCACCTGCTGATGGCATGTGGGTTGAGTCCATCAACTTCTACGCGCTGGGCGACCCCACGTCGATGCTGCGCATCGTCGTCTCGGTGGCAACTCCGGAACCACTGGCAGATGCCCTCGTTTTCATCGACATCACCACTCCTTCCGGCAAGACGAGCCACCTCTACACCAGGACGGACAGCCTCGGCCAGGCCAACTACCTGCTGCGAAGCCCCGCCCGGGGCGAGTATCGGGCCACGGTGACACGAATCATGTGCGGTGACTACACGTGGGACACCACGCGAGGCACTGTTTCACAGAACTTCACTCTGCCATAGCAGCAGAACGAGTACATACACTGAGAGCGGGGCCATAGTGGCCCCGCTCCCGGGTCTCACGCAAAAGTCCCGTTTCTACGGATCGAGTGCTATGAAGACCGTCTGGTAGCTAGTACCATCCTGGCAGATGACCGCCGCGAGTTGTCCGGCCCCTGGCACGAACGTCGCACCGTTCGCCTCCGCGTCATCGATGATGCCCTGTGCCGTGGCATCAATATTGGTAACAATGCCACCCCACAGGAAGTACCAGAACGCAACCTGCTGGGGCGAACCGGCAAGAACTTGTCCGTATGGCGCTATATTCACAGTCTTGCCGGACGGATAGTCCAGTGCCATGTACGCGGGTTGGTTCAAGACCCAGTTGATTTTGTTCCAGGCGGCAATGGTATTGAATGGAGCCTCAAGTGAAGACAGCAACGTGATGTCAACACTCAGCACCACGGAGTCCTCCGCCTCGCAGCACCACGCGTCCATTGGCTGTGGCTCCAACAGTATTAGGTCGGGCACCACGCCCTGACTTGGATCCGTCTCGCTGAACGTCGCCAGGAAGGACCCACCCGGGCCGTTCCAGTTACTGTCCAGATCCAGGTGCACCTTGTAGTCAGGCAGGTCCATGACCTTCTGAACGTCGGGTTCGCACAGGTTCCACTGGATGGCTTCGAGCTCCAACCTGACGCTACCGGTCACACCGCGGAGCGACATGTCCTGCGGAATTTCGGCGTAGACGTTCACCTCGAACGTCTCGCACTCGTGGAGCTGGTACTCATCGTCAACGACGAACCTGGTGGCACCTCCGCCGTGGGTGATGGAACCGTCAGGCCAGACTATCTCCCACCACACGTACGGAATCAGTGCGTCCGGCACGACGACGAAGTCCGTCACACTCACGTGCGCCGGAACACCGTAGTAGTGCACCAACAGGTCAGCCTTGAACAGCGGTCCGGGGAAGATGTTGTCGAACATCATGAACGCAGTGTCTTCCTCGACGTCGTATTCATCGACGTACGCCGAGGCGACGTAGAGATAGTTCAGGTCAATCATCTCCTTTTCGCTGAACTTCTCGGTTCCCTCAACCAAGTCACCGTTGCTCAGGTTCTTGTACACGTAGGTCGCGGAGGTGTCCTCAATGACGAGGTTCACCTCGCCCATCTCTACGATGCCCTGTACGACAAGGTCGTCCGTCCACGAGGCGAAAGCCGCGCCGCAGAGTCCCACGGCCAGAACCGCAGCCATGGTCATGAGACCGAGTCTACCGAGTTTGCTTCTCATGCCATTCCTCCTTTTGCGCTACTTCGCCTAGTCAATGAGCGGATACTCGTTCCACTGGACCATGTTGATGGTGGTGGTGAAGCCGCCGGTCTTGTTCATGAGCGTGTTGTCCTGCGGGACATGAATCCACCACTCGATCATGACCCTGTCACAGTACTCGAGCTGGAGTCCTTCCAGGTCGACCATGACCCATCCTGGTGTGGTACCTGCAGCGTCTTCCCACTTGTAGGCGACCATGTAGAACTCGGGCGCCGAAGTCATGTTCCAAAGAGCCGCAAGCCACTCACTTTCGTCACCGAACTCCATTGTCGGACTCAGCTTCGCCGGCACGCTGCCGATGTAGTGCAGCACGATGTCGGCTTTGAACCAGACGCACGGGAAGAGGTTGTTGAACTTCACCTCGAACGACTGGCCTTTGCCCTGGATGCAGTTTCCCTCATCAAGCATGCCCGGAAGTTGCCCCGTCCAATCAGCGGAGGCGACAGGCAGCAGGATGTCTGCAGACACGTCGAGTTCCTCCGGCGAGACCAAGACGTCGCCGGGTTCATACGTTTCGTCATCAAACTCGTACTGCTGGAGCACCTTGTACACCCAGGTCTCAGAGAACCCGCAGATCTCGTAGCCGAGACTACCGGTGGTCACCTCACCCTCGATGCTGACCTGGTCGGTCCACGACGCGAAGGCCGCGCCCATGGTGCCGACTGCAAACACAAGGGCCAACATCAGCATGCCGACCTTACTTACTCTGCTTCTCATTTCATTTCCTCCATGTAGTGATGCCGTCTGCGGCCGCTTTTGCGACCGCCGGCAGGACCACCCGCACCGACCGCGCCCCACGCCGGGCACATGAACCCTCCGGGCGCGCACGGGCCTCCATTGTTGTCCACTATCCTGCCGGGCATCATGTCAGTCACTTCCCTTGGATTCCTTGCGTTCCGTGAACCTATTCAGCCCACTGTTCGGCATCGATGGTGATAAGGAACTCACAATCAGCGTTCTGTGGCATCACCATCAGACCGTTCGGCCCCTCAATGTCCTGCTCAAAGTGCCAGTTGAGCTGAAGCCACAGGGTGTGGCACGGCTCAAGCTGGAAGGGCTTACCTCCCTCCCATCCGGAGAGGAAATACTCCAGTCCTGCTGCACCTTGCATGCCTGTGTAGGTGGGTCCATTCGTCACACCGCTACAGGTAGTTGCATCGTGGACACACCACCACCAATCGTGCAGTTCAAGCCACTGCAAGACGGAGCAGTCTGTGGCACCCACCGGTTCAAAGTCCACGTCAACGATGTGCAGCGGAATCGAGCCGTTGTTGGCAATGCAGATGACCACGCCACTGGCGTACCACGGATAGGCATTGTGTATCTCCTCACGAATGGCACCGTAGAACGGAGCAGCATCCCCGAGCAGGTGCACGTCCTTGTTGAAGCGCAAGCTATCGGTGACGTTGTAGCTGTTCGTCGAGGCGACGTTCTTGAATTCCTCGTTGGTAGCGGATCCAAACTGTGGGTCAGGACTGCCGTTGGTCCACGGATCGGTGGGCGGGTTTCCGGGATAGAGCATACCCCCCTCTTCCGGCAGATAGTTTGGCCCCCAGTCAAGGTCCACCATGTAGTTGAGGTCCTGCAAGCCGGTCGCGGTCACGTCACAAATGCCGACCTGGAAATCAGCGGTTGTCACAACGCCATTGACCACCAGTTGGTCAGTCCAGGACGCGAACCCTGCGCCCATAACGCCAACCACAAGGACAAGCGCCACCATCAATACACTGACCCTTCCCAATCTGTGTTTCATCTTCTATCTTCCTCCAAATCTCGTACCCGTTGCAGGCACCGCCCGTCTCGACCGTGCAGCGGGGTGCAGGCCCGCGCCTCCACCTCTGCTGCCTCCGGGCACATTGTCTTCTGTCCTGCCGGGTATCACCTCAGTTCTTCCCCTATGGCAGGGGCGGGGCTCCGGTCCACTCGTTCCACTGGATGGCGTTGATGTCAACGCCCCACTGGGCACTCAGGTTCTGGAGGGCGTTGTCCTGCGGGATGTTCATGATTACCTCAAGCAGCAGGTAGTCACAGTAGTGCATCTGCCAGCCGTTGTAGAGGTTGATCCTGCCAGGCCCCCAATCTGAATCTATGGACGCGTCAGGCTCGAACACACCCGTTTCAGGGTCGTAGTCACCTATCGTGGCGGTGTCGAAGATGGCCCGCGGAGTCACGGTTGAGTAGTCCCAGCCCATGATGTCAGTCAACGCTAAGTCGCCTGTCTTGAAGGTCTCATAGGCCCAGACCTCCGCCGGGATAGAGCCGTTGTAGTGCAGCAGGACATCTGCAACAAAACTCTCATACGGGAAGATGTTGGTTGCCACACCCACTACGTCGGCGACCTCATCAGTTCCCGCCTCACGCATGTAGAATGACGCAATCTCTATGCCGCCCGCAGGCGCGCCGGGGAACTCGTCCATCCAGCCGTGCCAGTCGACCGTCTCATTGTTATCACCGCCCGGCACCTTCCAGACATACGTTCCCGAGTACCTGACTACTTCAAGGTCCAGGGTGCCCGTATCGACCTCTCCGGTAATCTGGACCTCGTCCGTCCAGGACGCGAACCCCGCGCCCATGACGCCCACCACAAGGACAAGCGCCACCGTCAGCAGCCCAATCTTTCCCAGTCTATGTTGTTTCATCTCTAATCCTCCTCCAATATCTATCTCTTGCCCGTTGCAGGGACTACGGCATCTCCGCCCGACTCACCGGGAGAAGTCACCTCGCTCCCGCACACAGGACCGCCCGTCTCGACCGCGCCCCACCTCTCTCCGGCGGGCACGCCCGGGCAACGGTTCCCCTGCCCTGTGCGGGCTTCATCAAGTCACTCCACCTCGTCCCCATATTCGCAGGTGTGCCTTACCGGGCTTGCGCCCGACCGCCCGGGACCGACCGGCCCCAACGAACCCCCCTGGCCCCCGGACGACTCGGCAGTTGTATTCATATGGTTCTTCAACATCCTCTGTTGCACTACGAAACTTCACACCAGAGACTGGCAATGACCTCAAGTTCGAGGGAGATGTTCGCGCCTTCCGGCATCGGCGTGCCCCCGGAGACATCCACGAAGTAGACGGCGACGCCAAGCTCAAGCGCCTCTCCCGGCTCCAGTTGTACCGGCCCGCTGTTGAGCCACGTGGCGAGGAACTCCTCGAGGGCAGGCCCGGTCTTGAAGGCATAGTCATCGCCCCAGCTATCCGCCACACTGCCTTCACTCCACAGAACCGCATCCCAGTGGTCCACCAGCGCGAATGGAAGGGCACCGGAAGGGTCGAGGACGTTCAGGACGTCCATGCCCTCAACGTTGATTGGCAGCGTGCCTCCATTGCCGAACACGAGCGTCGTGCCCGTCAGGTACCATGGATACACGTTGTTGAATTCCTCCCGCACGCGGCCATAGAAGGGCATGAAGCTCATGTCCTTCACATCTTCAAGGTCGAACAACCACGGCTCCAGGTTGGTGCTGTGGGTGGACGCAAGATTGGGGATGGTGACAATAGCGGGTTCAACCTTCGGCAGCAGGGCCGGCAGTATCACCGCCGCGCCGGCAGGAATGAAATAGCGCGCCACGGCGCTCCGAGCCACCATCTGGACACGGTTGTCTATCGTTCCGTCAAAGGGGGAATTCACAGGGAAGGCGGCCCCACCCGGCTCCAGGTAATTGGGACCGGGGTCCCAGGAAGCGTAGTCGTAGATGCCGTACTCCACGTTTCCTGTCGTGACGACCGCGTCCACCACAACGTCGTCAGCCCAGTATGCGAAGGCCATGCCCATCGCCGATAGCGCGACAACCGAGGTCATCACCACTATCCCGACAAATGCAGTCCTGCGCCTCCTCACGGCCTTCCCCACTCCTTCACGCATCAGGCGTACCGTTACTCCCTGCAAAAAGACAAAACCGCCCTCTCACCGAGGCCGGTTTCGCCACTGGCTCCGCGCACCCCCGGCGACCAGATCGCGGGGCACGCATCAACGCCTCCTCTAGTTGTTGACGCCTCTGTCAGTATTCTCTCTGCTTGTCTCTCTCCCTGTCAGTAGACTCTGGATGCTGAACCCTCCGGCGTACAGGCAAACCCGCCCGCCGAAGTCAGGTTTCTCTCTTCCTTCGTGGACCGTGACAACAACATCCTTACCCTCGCCAGCATCTCCCGCGCATCCAGCGGCATAGGAAGATAGGCATCCGCCCCCATCTCCAGGAATGGGACCCCGGCAACCTCTTCATAGTCATCGCCGAGCACGATTTTCGGCATGTCGAACAACCGGAACATCTGCCGCGCCACCCCACAGTCACACATTGCCGGACAGTGCTGCGCGACAATCACCAGGTCGGCCTCAGACCGGCGCTGCCCAACTGCCACATTCCGGCTTCCCACCCCCACATCAACCTGATAGCCGGTATGGCGGAGAAAAAACGCGATTCGCTCCCGGCGTTCACAGTCGGGGTCCAGCAGCAGTATCCGTTGCATGACCCAATCCAACACATTGCAAGGGTGGCTCAACACACTGGTGGGTACAGTGCAACGGAAGAGGAGAATGGTGGAAGAATGGAAGCAAAAGGTCGCGGCAGGGTATAAATTGGTGCCTATCTGGTCAACGCGACAACGATGGCTCGACGGAGGGATTCTCTGTCATCGCCTTCATCACATTCTCTGCACCACCACCCTGCGGCACTATGGAATCGAGCCGGGGTGGTGGCCGCCAATGTCGACACGATTATCGGCAGTGCGAACCGTTCAACAAGACCTCGTTCCCGAACCCATGGCTCCGGACGCAACTACCGCGGTCGGCACATGAAGATGCCGACTTTTCCCGGTCAGCCTCTCACATTGTCCTTCCTCCTCACCACACGCATTCTGCATCTGTCACGTGGCCTGTTGCACAGGGAGACGTTGGCCTGTGCTTCACGCCTGCGCGGAAGCCTGTTCACCTCTTCCGCACTCCGAACGGAGCGGCGCCTCAAGGCATTGACGGACACGTATGCCGCGCCACACAGTGCCGAGAGCGAACCGTCCTTCGGCAGCACAGACCGTGAAACGGGACTGCGAGGGCGGGGCCAGTGGCCCCACCCTCACGCTATCGCGCCGGTCTCAAGACGCTACGGGTCAATCTCCACGAAAACGGTCTGGTAGCTGATGCCATCCTGACAGATGACTGCCGCCAACTGGCCGGCTCCGGGGATGAAACCTGCAGAGTTCGCGTTGGCGTCCGCGATGAGGACCTGCGAGATGTCCGCCGCAGGGGGTGACCAGCCACCCGGCTGGTAATTCCAGTACGCCCGCTGCCGCGCGGAGTGGGTCATCACTCCCGAGAGCCCGCCCACTGTCATCTGGAGCCCGTCGAAGTTGTACGGCGGGTCACGATACGCGGGCCGGTTCAACAGGTAGTTGATGGGCTCCCATGCAGGCATTCCTATGGTCGAGATGAGCGTCACGTCGAGTTCCACAACTGAGGATGTCTCGAACTCGAAGCACCATGCCGGCCACGGGTTGCCGAGCTCCAGCCACTCATACCCTGCGGGTACGCTGCTGAAGTACGCGTCGAAGTACGACCGCGGAGAACCGTACGAGTCAAGCGTCGGCGAGTACGCGCCCTGCAACACAAGGTGTACCGGTGTAGACGGCAGGTCGAGTACTTTCTGCACGACCGGCTCGCACAGGTTCCACTGGACCGCCTCCATGGCGAACGAGACACTCCCTGTCAGGCCCTGCACTGCCGGGTCCTGCGGAAGTTGTGCGTAGATGTTGACCTCGAACTCTTCGCACTCGTGGACCTGGTAGTAGCCGTCCACGATGAACAAGAGAGTGTCCATCGCCCCTGATGACGTGGTGCCGTCAGGCCAGACAATCTCCCACCACACATACGGGGCAAGCTCCGGGGGCGCGACGTCGAAGTTCTCGAGCGTCACGTGAGCAGGGACGCCATAGTAATGAATGAGAAGGTCTGCCTTGAACAACGGTCCGGGGAACAGGTTGTCGAACAGGACGGTGGCCGTGTCGTTCAGAACGTTCTCCTCGTCAGCGATTGCTTGCGCCGAGGCGATGAGCTTGTAGTCAGGATCAATCATCTCCTCTTCAAGCACGACTATCCCGCCGGTCGAGAGAATCTTGTACACGAGCGTCTCAGACGTGTCCTCGATAACAAGGTCGACTTCACCGGTTGAGACCGTTCCATGTACGACAACTTCGTCCGTCCACGAGGCGAACGCACCTCCGCACAGTCCCACGCCGAGGACCATGGCCATGGTCATGAGGCCCAGTCTTCTGAGTCTGCTTCTCATGCCACACCTCCATTCAGCCAATCAGTCGCGGGACTCACGGAGCAGGTTCGTTCCACTGAGTGTTGGTGATGGTGCAGGTGAACGAGCCGCTCTTGCTCATGAGCTCATCAAGCTGGTCGAGGTGGAACCAGAACCAGAGCTTGACGCGGTCGCAGAACTCCCACTGGTAGTAGAAGGGCTCGCTCATGAAGTCGATCTCCTCCAAGGTGTCATAGTTGTAGGCCTCGATGGACATCGTTTCGCCGAGCAGGGGGTCGCCCTCCCACT
This sequence comes from Dehalococcoidia bacterium, assembly GCA_016930935.1. Taxonomy (GTDB): domain Bacteria; phylum Chloroflexota; class Dehalococcoidia; order GIF9; family AB-539-J10; genus SKVJ01. The sequence goes on from JAFGFT010000019.1 coordinate 18,201, forward strand.
CACAGTCGACGGTCAGGTGCGCAGGGATACCTCCGATGTAGTGCAGACCTATGTCGATGCCGTGCCAGACACAGGGGAACAGGTTCCAGTACACGACCTCGAATGTCGGAGGAACCTCTATCTCGCGTCCTTCCGAAGCATCGAACGGGTCGACATCTACGATATCGGCATAGGAGACGAGCAGCATCTCGGGCGGTATGGGATCGAGAGGAGCGCCCAACGTAACGACTTCATCAGTCACAAGGTCCTTGTAGACCCAGACCTCAGAGAGTTGGTAGATCCTCCAGCCAAAATCCGCGGTGGTGACCGTACCCGACACAACGACTTGATCCGTCCAGGAGGCGAAGCCCGCGCCCATGACAGCAACGGCGAACACCAGCGCCAACATGAGCATTCCAACCTTTCCCAATCTTCCTCGCATCTTCTTACTCCTTCACGAATAACGCAGGCACAATCCTCTTGTGCCCATCACAGGCGCCACCAGCCTGTAAGCATCAACTCGCGCCTGTGCGCAAGACTGCCCGTATCGACCACGCACCACCCGCTGACAGTTGCGAGACAACCCTCACCACTCCTCTCACCAGGTTGCTACGCCCGGACATCCGTATCGCGTCCTGCGGGGCACCACATCTCTTCTCGCGCTCGTGTCTGTCTTGTATCTTGATTCACGGCGTGTCTCTCGGGATACCCTTCCCCACGCCCGGGATCGACCGGTCCACCGGCACTGGATGCGCCCTGCCCCCCGGCGATTCGGCTGGAAGAGACAGTGTGTTGTGTCCTGCGATTGTGATCCTCCTTCACCAGAGACCAAAAAACCGACCCTGAGGTCGGTTTCGCCATTGGCTCCGCGCGCCACACCGGCGACCATATGAAAGGACGCGCATCAACGCCTCCCCAGCAGACTTGCGTCTTCTCTAACTCATCTTGCTCCGCGCGCCACTCCGGCGACCACATGATAGGACGCGCACATCAACGCCTCCTCAACAGACTTACGTCATCTCTTCCATCTCACAGCAGTGTCCGCCCACTGCGCCCGCACCCGTAGGACGGAAGCACCGCTGCTACATCGAGGAACATCCCGTCTGCCGAATGGGCGTGCAACCATTCACACTTGATTGCAGGGGGTCTGAGCACGGAGGGCCACTCACCTTCTGCGCTCATGCGGAGGCATCATCGTACCCCGGCAACAGCATAATCCAGCCGACGCACACCAGGACCTTCGCCCCTCTTCCATCGAGTGCGGGACTCGCGGTAAAGAAGTACAGGGTTGCAGGAGGCGGCGAGTGTACTGTGTCGCGTCCAACCGTGCAGTGCCTGTTGCGAGGAAACCCGGGGGAAGAACAGGGCTCAACCGTGCCATTCGGGAGGCATCCGGTGCCTAGTCAGTAGCTGAAGTTGCAGAAAGCATGTAGCCAACGCCGCGACGATTGACGATGTAGCGCGGCTCGGCAGGGTCTTCTTCCAGCTTCGCACGTAGGCGATGGATGTACTTCTTGACGAATTCGGGGTCCGCGTAGCCCTCATTACCCCACACCCGGCCAAGAAGATCCTGACGGGTCACCACCGTGCCCTCATGTTTCGCAAGCTGACACAGCACCTTGAACTCCGTGGGCGTGAGCGTGGCACGCCTGCCATCGATGCGAACTTCCTGCGTGCCGAAATCGATGCTCAGCGCGCCGTTGAAGTACTTCGATTCCTCTGACATCGAGCCCGTCCCCACGCGACGCAGCAGTGCATTCACGCGGGCAATGAACTCCATGGGAATCGAGGACGGGCGTATCCAGTCATCCGCTCCTGTCTCAAGCGTGCGGACCTTCGCAACGACGTCGTCGAATTGACCAACAACTATGAGGGGAACATCGCTGAAGGAACGAACCTGGGTGATGGCATCACAACAACGGGCGACGTCTTCGTCACAGGCGATGAGAAACAGTGAGGGCTCCTCTCTGCGGAGCGCGGCAATGCTCTCACGAGCGTCACTGGTTCGTTGAATGACGAGGTTGCGCCATCTCACCTGGAGAATGACACGAAGGGTCTCTGCCAGTTCCTCCGTTCCACCCAGTATCACCGCCTTCATTTCCAGCCCACCGCACCCTACAGGCCCAGCACGACCCCGGGGCTCCCCGGGGTTCCTAATGCGACAAATCAAGATGTGACAATCGTCACGCGTACCATAATACTATGCCGAGTCTGCTTGTCAACACCCACCACCTCACACAAGCCACAATTCAGAGAGATTCTTCATCGAATATGACCATCGTCTGCGATGTCAATGACTTTCTGGTGATGGACAGACAGGGCCTTTGTGGCTAGAGTGAAGTCACTGCAACTGGAGTAATGTCATGGAACAGACCACAACCGTCGCGGAAAGCCGAACTGGATTGCTCTCGACCGCTCAAGCGGCCGAGATGCTCGGCGTGCACCCCAACACCATCCGCAACTGGGCCGACGCAGGATTGCTGAATGCATTCCGCATCGGTCCGCGACGAGACCGGCGCTTCCTCCGCGCTGACCTCGATACATTCCTCACTTCGGACGCACACGCCTAGGCCACCGCCCAGAAATACGCATCACCACATCCACCCCTTTTCTCTTCAATTTTGCGTCACCGCACACGGTGCCGCCGGTAGCGTTTCAACACCTCGTGGGATATACTTTTGACACGGGAAGGGATGTGACGGCCTGTCTGGCCCTCATAACGCGAAAGGAGGCCATCTGGATGCGGTCAAGTCTCATCGGTAAGATCGAGAAAGCAAGGCGGTACGCCAAAGAACCCGGCCGTGTGACGTTGAGCGGACTCACCGCCGATTTTCACGGCGAGAACGCCGAACACAAGGTCAACTATGTAGACGGGAAGTGGTCCTGCACATGTGACTTCTTCGGACAGTGGGAGACCTGTAGCCATGTGATGGCCCTGCAGGAGATGTTCAAGCAGGAGCTTCCGAGAGAGGCTCTGGCCTCATTGCCTGAAGACTAGCCTCCCGCTCATATCGGTGTGAGGGCATTGCGCCATCGCATCATATTGATGTTCGCATTCTCAGCGAATGCTTGGTTGCCAGTCATTCCATAGCCGCAACACATCCGCCACAAGGTACAACGAACCAGCCACGCAGACTATCCCCTCTTCCCCTGCCATCTGGCGTGCACGATAGATTGCCTCCATCGGTTCAGGTTCTACTCTGACATCCAGTCCAAGTCCGGTCAGTCGCATCGCCACGTCACTCGGACGGGCAGCACGCGGCTGGCTGGAAGCCGTGAGCACGAACCGCGCTCCGAGCCATCCGAGCTCCGCCACAGACCCCACCATGTCCTTGTCGGAAGAGAAACCAAGCACGAACACCACGCACCGCCGGGGCCGTATGGCATCCATGCTCTGCGCAACCCTGCGCATCGATGCCGCGTTGTGCGCTCCATCAACCACCACGAGAGGATGCCTGCTCAGTACTTGAAACCTGCCCTGCCATTCAACCGCACCAAGTCCGCGTTCGATACACCGCTCATCGAGTCTCACGCCACTTTCACTCAGCGCATGCAGCGCAGTCACAGCCACTGTTGCGTTCTCAGACTGGAACAACCCGGCAAGTGGTATGTGACATAGGGTCTCACCCCACGGGCCGGATACCGCCACGTCCTGTCCTGCGAGGTCGCTACCTGACACGACCCAGGACACCTCCACCCCAACTCGCACGAGCCGGACGTCGCGGTCACGACAGACCGCACAGATGACCGCATCGGCCTCCGGCAACTGAGGTGCGCTCACCACGAGCGCCCCCGGCTTGATGATTCCCGCCTTCTCGGCAGCTATCTTCCCGATGGTGTTGCCAAGCACGGCGGTATGTTCGAGGCTGATAGGGGTGATAGCACACACGTCCGGCTTCACCACATTGGTCGTGTCCAGCCTGCCCCCCAACCCCACCTCCACGACCTGGACATCCACGTTCATGCTACGGAAGTGCAGGAAGCAGAGCACCGTCAATATCTCGAAATAGGTGAATTGCCTCCACCGTGAATCGGCACGCATTGAGTCCAGGTGCGGACGTGCGGTCTCCAGCGCCGCAAGGAGTTCCCCTGGAGAAACGCATACTCCATCCACCCTGATGCGCTCCCCGAGATGCAGCAGGTGAGGAGAAGTGTACAGACCAGTCCTGTAGCCACACGCACTCAGGGCGCTTGCCGTCATCGCGGCAACACTGCCCTTGCCCTTGCTGCCCGCAACGTGGACAGTGCGGGGACCGATGTGCGGATTGCCAAGACGCCTCAGGACCTCGTGCACATGGTCCAGGTTGTATCCCTCAGAGGCGAAGCCAAACCCGGGAATCACCTCGTAGTTGACGAAGGAGTCCAGATAACGTTCAATCGCAGTGTAGTCCATTGCAGTAGCGGCCGATTATACCATCGCAGGACGGCATGTCCTTGCAACAGCAGCAAGCGAGTCCTACAATGTTCAACAGTATTCATCATCTGGAGGGACAACCGCGTGGCGCAACAGATTTACTATGAGGACGTGGTGGAAGGGCAGGAGATTCCATCTCTCAAGAAGCACCCGACGAGGCGACAGCTCGTGATGTGGGCAGGAGCCTCAGAGGACTTCTATGAGATTCACTACGACACTGAATTCGCGAAGAAGAACCAGCTTGGCACCTGCATAGTGCACGGCCGCCTCAAGGCCTCGTTCCTCGGCCAGCTCCTCACGGACTGGGCAGGCGCAGGTGGGGTGCTCCAGAAGTTGAGCTGTCGCTACAAGGGCACGGACCTTGTCGATACAGACATGTTCATCAAGGGCACCGTGACAAAGAAATACGTGGAGGGGAACGAACACCGTATCGAGCTCGATGTATGGACGGAGAGGGAGGACGGCGTCAAGACGACACAGGGAACCGCGGTGGTGGTACTGCCCAACCACAGCAACTGACACTGCCCCTGAACATGTCCTGCCGTACACATACGGCATTTTTCGCAAGGAGGATGACCCGGTGACTGATTCACTACTCACGCTTGACGACATGAAGAAATCTATCGGAACGAAGTCAAAGCCGCACGTGCTGCACATAGAGAAGGAACTCGTGAGGCGCTTCGTCGAGGCCGTACAGGATACAAACCCGCAATGGACGGGTGAACAGGGCACCGCCGAAGACGGCGCCATCGTACCCCCACAACTCTTCTGCGCAATCATGACCATTGCCCCCTGCAGCAAGGAGTCAGGGGTGATTCCCATACCGGTCCCCGAGGCACCGTTGCCGCGAGAGAACGTGCTGGAGGGTGAGGAGACCTGGGAGTTCCTCACACCGGTCAGAATCGGCGATGTTCTCACCTCACAAACCACGTTGACGGATGTCAAGCAACGCGAAGGACGTCTCGGAGAGATGTTCATACTGGAATACGAGGCTGTGACCACGAATCAGAGGGGAGAAGTAGTTGCGAAGAGTATCAACACTATCGTGAATTACTGACATGGCAGGGGGTGGAGAGATGGGATTCAAGCGGAAGCTCCGTGAGGCGGTAGCCCTCAACAACAGCCTGTTGTGTGTCGGGCTGGACCCTGACCCTGAACTGATGCCTGCAGGGCTCAGCATCGCGCAATTCAACAGGGAAATCATAGACGCAACGAAGGACCTCGTCTGCGCATACAAGCCGAACCTCGCGTTCTTTGAGGCGGAGGGAATTGAAGGACTTCGAGCCCTTGAAGAGACTCGCTCGTACATACCGTCCCATATCCCTGTCATCGGTGATGCCAAGCGTGGTGACATCGGCAACACCGCCAATAAGTACGCCTACGCGCTGTTCGAGTCATTCGGGTTCGATGCGGCAACGGTCAACCCGTACCTCGGACTCGACTCTGTTGCACCATTCTTCAACTACTGCGATAAGGGAGTCTTTCTCCTTTGCCGTACCTCAAATCCAAGTGCACGAGATTTCCAGGACCTTGTCGTGGACGGCCAGCCTCTGTATGAGCACGTAGCAATGAAGGCGATAGAGTGGAATCTCTACGGCAATATCGGACTCGTTGTGGGCGCCACGTATCCGGAAGAACTGTCACGACTGAGAGAGTTGTGCCCCACAATGCCGTTCCTGATACCGGGCATCGGCCACCAGGGAGGAGACCTGCCGGAGGTGGTCCGTCGCGGCACGGACAAGTTCGGCATGCAGGCCGTCATCAACTCGTCACGCGCCGTCCTGTACGCATCGGCAGGCTCTGATTTCGCAGCGGCGGCACGCTCCATCGCAACCATTTCCCGCGACGAGATAAACATCTACCGCCCATCCATGACTGAACCTGGTGTCGAGTAATAGGACCGCGTGGAACCTGAAGTGCAGGCCGGCGATACGGTGACTCTTCGCAAGCCCCACCCCTGTGGCGGAAAGGCTTGGCTGGTCACAAGAACGGGGGCTGATATCGGACTCAGATGCCTCCAGTGTGGGCACGTGGTCCTCCTGCCGCGCCATGAGTTCCGCACGCGCGTAAAGACCATCGAGAGACCATCCGCGGGCACAGAAACGGACTCCAAGTAACTGACGCCCAGGGCGTTATGTTAGTATTGCACAACGAGGCCCATACTATCTCGCTCACGCCATGATACGCTGCATCTTCCACGTCGACCTGGATGCGTTCTTCGTATCCGTTGAGCAACTGCATGACCCTTCGCTCAAGGGCAAGCCGGTTATCGTTGGCGGACATCCCGGCACACGAGGAGTCGTCGCTGCCGCCTCCTACGAGGCGCGCAGCCATGGAGTCCACTCTGCCATGCCCCTTGTGCAGGCACAGCGGCTCTGTCCACGCGCCATCTTCGTTCCCACCCATTTCGGGCGCTATGTGGAAGCGTCGGGGCGTTTCATGGAATTGCTGGACAGCATGGCACCGGTGACCGAGCCACTCAGCCTGGACGAAGCCTTCCTGGACATGACCGACGTGTGCCCCGACTTCAAGGAATCAAGAGAGTACGCGCAAAGCCTGAAACAGCGGGTCCGGGACGAACTGGGGCTCGTGGCGTCCGTCGGAGTCGCCCCCTGCAAGATTGTGGCCAAGGTGGCTTCAGACTATGACAAGCCCGATGGACTCGTACTTGTGCTCCCGGGGGAGGAAGCCGCGTTCCTGGCAGGATTGCCCGCAGGCAAGCTACCCGGCGTAGGTCCGAAGACAGGTCAGATTCTCAGAGAACTGGGAGTGGAGACAATCGGACAACTGGCCGCACTGTCGCCCGGTGCAGCGCACCTCCGTCTCGGCAGATACGGAGACCTGTTGCGGCAGCATGCGCAGGGCATAGACAACAGCAAGGTGGAACCCCGTGGCGAAGCCAAGAGCATGAGCAGGGAGACGACCTTCCAGACCGATACCCGCGATGTTTCCCTGCTACACAAGACCCTGCGTTCCATGTGCGAGCATCTCGCGCGCGACCTTCACTCTCACAAGAAGCGCGCCGCTACGGTCACTCTCAAACTCCGCTATGAAGATTTCCAGACCGTCACACGGCAGTCTTCGTTGAGAGAGCAATCTGACATGGCAGGCACGTTTTTCGACGCAGCATCGGCGCTCCTCTGGCACCTGCTCTCCGCAAATGAGCAGCGTATCCGCCTCATCGGCGTACGGGTGTCACGACTCTCCGGACCCGAATGTCAGCTCGACATGTTTTCACCGGAAGTACAGCGCACACAGAACCTGGAGCAGGCAATCGCGCGCATCAACCGTCGCTTCGGAGAGGGGGCGATACGTACGGGAAGGTCCATCTGATACAGGGATACGGCCCCTTCCAGAATGGAGGACTTGACAGCTCCATACACATCCCTTTACTATTCAACGGTAACTGACATGAACACGACCAGTCGTATAGCGTCTTTGGGCCTCATCCTTATTAGCATCCTTATTATCGTGCGCACCGAGCGTGCGACCGGGGGGCTTGTCAGCTAGACGACGTAGGCAAAGCATTTAGCAGAGGGGTTCTCCGGTAGGAGAGCCCCTCTTTTTTTTACCATTTCCGGGAAAGTAGCGTTCGAGAAAGGAGAACCATGAAGAAGACAGGTGCACAAATACTCTGCGAAAGCCTCTTGAAAGAGGGAGTGGACGTGATTTTCGGCCTATCCGGCGGCACTGTCATTCCGATGTACGATGCATTCTCTGAGTATCCCCAGATTCACCGGGTCCTGGTGCGCCACGAGCAGGCAGCCGCTCACGCTGCAGCCGGCTATTCGCGCACACGGCAGAAAGTTGGTGTCTGCGTTGCCACATCCGGCCCCGGCGCCACGAACCTCGTGACCGGCATCACCGATGCATACCTCGATTCGACTCCCATCGTAGCCATCACAGGGCAGGTAGCCCGCTCCTTCATCGGCAAAGACGCTTTCCAGGAAACTGACATCACCGGTATCACGCTCCCCGTCGTCAAGCACAGCTATCTCGTCCGGCACGCATCGGATATAGCCCGCGTCGTCAAGGAGGCATTCCACATCGCCGCAACCGGGAAGCCGGGCCCCGTACTCATCGACATCCCGAAGGATGTCCAGCTTGAAGAGGCCGAGTACTCCTACCCGGAATCGGTCGACCTGCCTGGCTACAAGCCAGACGTCAGGACCGACCCGGTGCAGGTTGCGCGTGTGGCAGAACTGCTCAACCGGTCCGAACGGCCCGTCGTCATTTCGGGAAGGGGCGTTATCGTCTCTGGTGCTCATGAGGAACTGAAGACCCTCGCTGAAACCTTGCAGGCTCCCGTGGTGCACACGCTGATGGGCCTCGGGTCGTTCCCTCCCCAGCACCCTCTCAACATGGGACTATTCGGCATGCACGGTTCTGTGTACGCGAACCGTGCGGTGCAGGATGCTGACCTCATCCTTGCCGTTGGCACTCGACTGGGTGACCGCGCAACCATGAAGGCGGAAGAGTTCGCACCCAACGCGATTCTCGTCCACGTGGACATAGACCCCGCAGAGATAAACAAGAACGTGATTGCCTTCACGTCGCTCGTCGGCGACGCGAAGAACGCCCTCGGACAGCTCAATCCCCTGATGGAGAAGGTCGACCGTGCCGGGTGGCTCGCGAAGGTGACCTCGTGGCGCGCCGCGAATCCCATGGAGGAATACACGGGAAGTGCGAAGCTCTCCACGCGAAGAGTGATTCGTGAGATATATCAGGCAACGGATGACCATTCCATAGTCGTCACCGGCGTCGGTCAGCACCAGATGTTTGCCGCACAGGAATTTGCCGCGACTCGAGCGAACTGCTTCATCTCATCAGGAGGGCTGGGCACCATGGGCTTCGAACTGCCGGCAGCGATGGGTGCCCAGATAGCCTGTCCGGATGCAAGCGTCTGGGTCATGGCGGGAGAAGGCGGCTTCCAGATGACCATGCAGGAGCTTTCGACAATCATCCAGGAAGGACTGCCCATCAAGATAGCGGTGCTCAACAACGGCTACCTCGGCATGGTGCGGCAATGGCAGGACATGTTCATGGCGCACAACCTGGTTGACGTTGCCATCCACTCTCCCAACTTCGTGAAACTGGCCGATGCATACGGGATTTCCGCTGAGAAGGTGGAGACTCCGGAGCAGGTGGGCCCCGCCATCCAGAGAGCGAAGAACCATGCCGGACCGTACCTGATTGAGTTCACGGTTGACCCGGAAGAGAACGTGTACCCCATGGTCGCTCCGGGACAGAGCCTGAGTTGCATGATAGACGCACCAAAGAAAGTACTGGCAGGAAAGGTTTAAGAGAATGACCGTGCAGGATAATCGACACACCCTCGTCTCACTTGTGCAGGATGAACCCGGAGTGCTTACCCGGGTCGCGGGGCTGTTCAGACGCCGTGGATTCAACATCGAGAGTCTCTCTGTTGGCCACTGCGAGCAGCCAGGACTCTCACGGATGACCATCGTTGTCATTGGCGACGATGCCGAGGTTGAGCAGGTCACCAAACAGCTGGACAAACTCATCGATGTAGTCAGCGTGACTGATATCACCCGCGACGAAATGGTTGCCCGGGAACTCGCCCTGATGAAGGTCTCTGCGAAAGCGGAAGACAGAAGCGAGATTATGCAGATAGTGGACATCTACAGAGCGAAGATCGTTGATGTTGGCACCGAGTCCCTCACCGTGGAGGTGACGGGAAGCGAGGACAAGATCAACTCACTATTCAACCTGCTGCATGGCTTCGGAATAAAGGAGATGGCCCGAACCGGCAGAACCGCCCTCGTCAGGGGCAATCACCAGAGCATCGACCGACACGAATAGGTAAGGAGGAATTCAAATGGCAAACATCTACTACGAGAAGGACGCGGACCTTTCGCTACTCAAGGGCAAACTGGTTGGCATCGTCGGCTACGGAAGCCAGGGCCACGCACATGCACAGAACCTCCGCGACAGCGGATGTGACGTGATTGTTGCAAGCAAGCCCGGTGGTACCGGTTGGAAGGCCGCCGAAGCCGATGGCTTCAAAGTCATGAGCGTTGCAGATGCCACCAAGGCAGCTGACATCATCACCATTCTCGCTCCTGACAATCTGCACGCCGAGATATACAAGGAATCGATTGGACCGAACCTGACAGCAGGCAAGACCCTCATGTTCGCGCATGGGTTCAACGTCCACTTCTTCCAGATTGTGCCTCCCGCGGATGTTGACGTCACCATGGTTGCACCCAAGTGCCCTGGCCACATGCTGCGGGCTATCTATAAGGAAAACGCCGGACCTCCGGCAATCGTGGCAGTTCACCAGGACGTCTCAGGCAAAGCGAAAGCGGTTGCGCTCGCCTATGCGAAAGGCATCGGCTGCACACGTGCCGGAGTCATCGAGACCACATTTGCTGAAGAGACCGAGACCGACCTCTTCGGTGAGCAGACCGTGCTGTGCGGCGGCGTGACCGCCCTCATCAAGGCCGGATTCGACACGCTCGTCGAGGCCGGATACCAGCCGGAAATCGCCTATTTTGAGTGCCTCAATGAGCTGAAGCTCATTGTCGACCTCATCTACCAGGGCGGCATGAAGTACATGCGCTACTCCGTCAGCGACGTTGCAGAGTTTGGCGACTACACCAGGGGACCACGTGTCGTCGGTGAGGCCGTCAAGGTAGAGATGCGCAAGATTCTGAAGGAGATCCAGGACGGCACATTCGCACTGGAGTGGGTGGCTGAGAACCAGGCAGGCAGACCTCACTACAACTCCATGAAGCGCACCGAACAGGCAGAACTCATCGAGGTGGTCGGCGCGCAACTGAGGGAGATGATGCCATGGACGAAGAAGTAGACATTACACGGAACGCCGAGGCCCGTGTGCCCGGCAAGAAATCAGAAGGAGCAGGAATGAGCGATAGAGTGATTATCTTCGACACCACACTGAGGGATGGAGAGCAGGCTGCGGGAACGAGCCTTACTCCCAAAGAGAAGCTTGCAATCGCAATGCAACTCGACAAGCTCGGCGTTGATGTGATCGAAGCTGGTTTCCCCATCAGCTCACCGGGCGACTTCGAAGCAGTGCAACTGGTAGCAAACGAGTTGCGAAGACCTACTGTCTGCGGGCTGGCTCATTGCCGGCCCGCAGCCATCGACCGCGCGTGGGAAGCACTGCAGGGTGCGGCGCATCCACGCATCCACATCTTCCTCTCCGCCTCGGATGTGCAACTGGCGCATATGCTCAAGAAGAGCAGGCTGGAAGCACTTGAACTGGCACGAGAGATGACCGCAAGAGCCAAAAGTTACACAGACGACGTTGAGTTCTCTCCTATGGACGCCACCAGGGCAGACGTGGGATTTCTGTACCAGTTGCTGGAAGCCGTCATCGATGCCGGGGCGACGACCGTAAACATCGCAGACACCGTCGGCTACAGCACGGTCAATGAATTCGGCGACCTCATCAAGGGCATCATGGAGAACGTGCCCAACATCGGAAAGGCATGCGTGAGCGTGCACTGCCATGATGACCTGGGAATGGCTGTTGCGAACAGCCTTGAGGCCGTCCGCCTCGGCGCGCGTCAGATTGAGTGTACCGTCAACGGCATCGGAGAGCGAGCGGGCAATGCAGCGCTTGAGGAAGTAGTCATGGCCCTCAAGACAAGGCATGACATCTTCAACCTTGACACGAACGTGGACACCACCCAGATATCCAAGTCGAGCAGGGTGGTCAGCGAGTTGACCGGCTTCCTGGTACAGGCAAACAAGGCGATTGTTGGAGGGAATGCCTTCCGTCACCAGTCCGGCATCCACCAAGATGGAATGGTGAAAGAGTCCACGACGTACGAAATCATGGACCCTCGCTCGGTCGGAATATCCGCGAGCAGCCTCGTACTCGGCAAGCTGAGCGGCAAGCACGCGTTCAGAGAACGCCTCGCAGAGCTTGGCTTCGCGTTGAGTGAGGAAGCACTCACACACTCGTTCCGTGCATTCAAGGAACTGGCAGACCAGAAGAGAGAGATATCCGACCGCGACCTGGAATCGCTGGTCAGCGAAGAGTTGCGCAGTGAGACCCAGGTGTACAAGCTCGACCACGTCGACGTTGCCTGCGGTGACCACAGCCTGCACTCCGCGGCGGTCCGGCTCATCGGCCCCAAGGGGGAGATACTGTCCGATGCGGCTCTCGGTACCGGCCCGGTGGATGCCATCTACAAGGTCATCAACCGCATCGTCGGCATCCCGAACACGCTCGTAGAGTTCACTGTGAACGCCATCACTGAGGGCATGGACTCCATCGGTGAAGTGCTCATCAGGATAGAGACCGAGGACCACCGGATATACACAGGGCGAGGTTCTTCTACCGACATTGTTGTCGCGAGCGCACGAGCTTACATGAACGCTCTGAACCGCCTCATCATCTCCCAACAGACACGGCAGGACCTGGATGCTGCGGCAGCCTCCAGCGGGAAGCCGGGAATGAAGGAGGCTGACTGATGGCGACGATTGCAGAGAAGATACTGGCAGCTCACTCGGGGCGAGAGACATTCTCGCCCGGTGAGTACGCCAATGTGTCCGTTGATATGGTTATGGCGAACGACATAACCGGCCCCATCTCCGTGAAGGAGTTCCGAAAACTCGGCATCTCCCGTGTGTTTGACCCCATGAAGATTGTCATGGTCCCGGACCATTTCATCCCGAACAAGGACATCCCTTCCGCCATCCAGGCGAAGGCTATCCGAGAGTTCGCCAGGGAACAGGGAATCATCTATTTCGAGACAGGCCGTGCCGGTATTGAGCACGTCCTGTTGCCAGAGAAAGGACTCGTCGGCCCGGGACAAGTCATAATCGGTGCGGATTCTCATACCTGCACCTATGGGGCGCTCGGTGCTTTCGCAACCGGCATGGGTTCTACAGACATCGGGATGGCGATGGCCACCGGTGATATCTGGATGAAGGTGCCCCCCACCATCAAGTTCGTCTTTCGGGGCAAACTCCAACCCTGGGTGGGAGGGAAAGACCTCATCCTGCACATTATCGGTGACATCGGCATCGATGGCGCACTCTATTCCTCGATGGAATTCTACGGAGAGGCGATCTCCTCACTCGAAATGGATGGCCGGTTCACCATGTCCAACATGGCGATTGAGGCGGGAGCCAAAGCTGGAATCTTCCCCGTCGATGAGAAGACAGAGGCCTATGTGGCCGCGCACCCCTGTGAGTTCGGCCCCCGTCCCGTGGTGAAGTACACGACGGACAGCGACGCTGACTACGCGCGCATCATCGAATATGATGCCGCCAGTATCGAACCGTGTGTGGCATTCCCACACCTCCCCTCCAACGTGAGACCAATCAGCCAGGTGGGCACAGTCCCCATCGACCAGGTGGTCGTTGGAAGCTGTACGAACGGCAGGCTGAGCGACCTGAGAATCGCGGCAGGACTGCTGAAAGGGAAGTCCGTTCACCCATCGGTACGGTGCATCGTCATTCCCGGCTCCCAGAGAGTGTACAAAGATGCGCTTGACGAGGGTCTGCTCAGCATCTTCATGGACGCGGGAGCGGTTGTCAGCACACCGACATGTGGCCCCTGTCTTGGCGGCTACATGGGGGTGCTCGCACCGGGCGAACGTTGTGTCTCAACCACGAACCGGAACTTCGTGGGTCGGATGGGCAGTCCAGAGTCCGAAGTCTACCTTGCCGGCCCCGCGGTTGCGGCGGCAAGCGCGATTGCAGGGCAGATTGCAGGCCCCGAGGGGCTGCCAACCAGCACACAGGAGGTACCGGATTAGTGAGACTGCAAGGCAAGGCACACACATTCGGTGCTGACGTAGATACGGATGCAATCATTCCTGCGAGACACCTCAACGTGTCTGACCCGCAGTTGCTCGCCGCTCACTGCATGGAGAACATCGACCCGGAGTTCAGGGAACGCGTCAGCAAAGGCGATATCATTGTGGCAACAACCAACTTCGGCTGTGGTTCCTCACGCGAGCACGCGCCGATTGCAATCGCGGCGTGCGGCGTCTCCTGCGTCATCGCCCACAGCTTCGCACGTATCTTCTTCCGAAACTCAATCGATATCGGCCTCCCATTGATGGAGTGCCCGGAAGCCGTTGATGCGTGCGAGGCGGGTGATATACTGGAAGTTGACCTGACCCGCGGCGAGATACTCAACAAGACCAGGGGGAGTTCCTTCACAGCCAAACCATACCCTGAGTTCATGATGGGCATCATCGATGCGGGCGGCCTCGTTCCCTACACAAGACATAGATTGGAGGGTCAACACGCATGAACTTCAGAATCGCAGTACTCCCTGGCGATGGGATAGGGCCAGAGGTAACAACCGAAGCACAGAAGGCGATGGTCGCCATCGCAGAGCGTTTCGGCCATAGCTTCGAGTTCACAGAGGGCCTGGCTGGAGGCGCAGCCATCGATGCCCAGGGCACGCCGATGCGGGATGAAACGCTGGAGCTTTGCCAGAAATCCGATGCAATTCTCTTCGGGGCCGTTGGAGGCCCGAAATGGGACAACCCCAAGGTTGATTCCCGTCCTGAGCAGGCGCTATTCAGACTGCGCAAGACACTGGACCTGTTCGCAAACCTTCGCCCTGTACGCGCCTACCCCATGCTCGCGGAGAAGAGTCCGCTTCGACCGGAAGTGCTGCTTGGCTCAGACATCATCGTGGTGAGGGAACTTGCGGGAGGACTGTACTTCGGACAGCCAAAGAAGCGCTGGGAGACAGAGGAAGGAAGGCGCGCGGTAGACACGATGGACTATGCCGATTGGGAAATCTCCAGGATAGTCCGTGTCGCCTGTGAGCTTGCCCGCAAGCGCAGCAAGAGGGTCACGTCCGTGGACAAGTTCAACGCGCTCATTTCTTCACGGCTCTGGCGACAGGTTGCAACAGAGATTGGCGAAGAATATGCAGACGTCGAGGTGAGCCATATGCTCGCTGACACGTTCGCCATGCAACTGGTGACAAACCCCTCGACGTTCGACGTAATCGTCACCGGCAACATGTTCGGTGATATCTTCACAGATGAAGCTGCTGTTCTGGCAGGCTCCATGGGATTGCTACCGTCAGCCAGTCTGTCCGGATTACCGACCGGCAGGACACTGGGTATGTATGAACCGATTCACGGTTCGGCCCCGACCATCGCCGGCAAGGGAATCGCGAATCCGCTCGCCGCAATACTGAGCGCGGCAATGCTCATGCGCTACTCTCTCGACCTTGAGGAAGAAGCGAAGACGATTGAGGACGCCGTGATGGCAGTTCTTGTCGACGGATATCGCACAGAAGACATACTGACTGCGGGGGGCAAGAAAGTCGGTACAGTACAGATGGGAGACCTTGTCGTTGAGAAACTGCGCACATAAGACCATTGACATCGCATCGCGTCACTCCTACAATAGTGTTTCGAACACATTTCAGCAGGTTGATGATGAAAGTTTTGGTCTTGCTTACAATCGTGGTGGTAGCAGCTATGGCACCCATGCGCACTGTGGGTGCGCGAGGGAGGCTCTTCCCGTAGGAAGCAGGAAAGAAAAGTTCGAAAAACCTGAAGAATCAAGAAGAAGCCTCCCGCAGGGGAGGCTTCTTTCTGTTTCCCAAAAGCAGCAGAAAAGGGCAAAGAGCAACCAGCAGTGCAATGACAACACCCCAATCCTGATCATCGCACCCGGCGGTTCTGAGATAGAGAACTCGTAAAAACTCAGTGATAGGAGGAACACAATTACATGGAACCTTATGCTTTCTTCAAGGGCGAATACATGCCCCTCAAAGATGCCAAGATAGGGATCCTCACACAAGCACTGCACTACGGAACCGCAACGTTCGGTGGCATCAGAGCCAACTGGGATGAGGAAAAGCAGCAGTTCTGCCTGTTCAGGGTCTGGGACCACTACCACAGACAGCTTAACGCCTGCAAGATTCTCAACATCCACCTGCCATACGATGAGAACGACATGGCGAAACACACGGTCGAGGTCGTGAAACGCACAGGTTTCAAGCAGAACGTCTACTGCCGGCCATTGGCCTACAAGTCTTCCGAGGCCATCGGCGTGAAGCTGCATGACATCGATGACGATTGGTTCGTTCTCGCGACTACACTGCCCCCCTACCTCGGCGAAGGTGGCATCAAGTGCTGCACATCTTCATGGAGAAGGGTCAGTGACACCCAGATTTCCACTCATGGAAAGGTGACAGGCATCTATGTAAACAGTGCTCTCGCCAAGACCGATGCGAATCGCGCAGGCTTCCAGGAAGCCATCATGCTGAATGAGGCAGGTCACGTATCCGAGGGAACCGGCGAGAACATCTTCGTTGTCATCAAGGGACAACTTGTGACTCCTCCTCCCTGCGACAGCATTCTGCTCGGAATCACACGGGACACGGTCATGCAGCTCGCAAAGAATGAACTCGGCATGGAAACCGTCGAGCGCGCCATAGTCCGAAGCGAGCTCTACATTGCTGACGAGGCATTCTTCACCGGTACCGCAACCAACGTTGCGCCTATCAGCGAAGTTGACAACAGGCCCATCGGCACCGGTGAGACCGGCCCGATTACCGCCAAACTTCAGAAGCTATTCATGGAGGTCGCACTGGGCCGGAATCCCAGGTATTCCGAGTGGTACACCATTCTGAAGCCCTAGCAGGCAAAACGGAGAGCTACGTGGAGCACGATGGCGATAGCGAGCCAAAGTGCTGATGGAGAAGACTCGCCTTCAGACAGGTTGAAGCCAACGTGAAGTGCGACTTGCACACTCGTTCGATGTGAAGGATTGACGATGACAATGAGTCGCGTCCTGAGTATGGCAACAATCGTGGCTATGATGCGCACCATGTGTGCGCACGGGAGGCTATTGCCGAAGAAGGGCTGACAGAAGTCAGACTGACAGAAAGCGAAAGGAAGCCTCCCTCCAGGGAGGCTTCTTCTTGTTTCAGGCACTGTCACGACACCCACACGTGAAGTAACAGACGTCGATGAAAGTATCGCTCAAGGAGGAACACGAGATGGCCGAACCCTATGCCTATTTCAAAGGAGAGTACGTACCCGCGAAGGATGCCAATATTAACATCCTTACCCAGGCATTCCACTATGGCACCGCAGTCTTCGGAGGTATCAAGGCCAACTGGGATGAGGAGAAGCAGCAGTTCTGCCTCTTCAGGATGAAGGACCACTACCTTCGGCAGTTGAACGCATGCAAGATGCTGAACATGCACCTCCCGCTGAACGCGCAGGACATGGCGGACATCACGGTGGAGGCCGTCAGGCGCACTGGCTTCCGAGAAACCGTGTACTGCAGGCCTCTCGCGTACAAGTCCTCACCGTTTGCCGGCGTCAAGCTTCACGGTTCTGAGGATGACTGGTTCGTCATCGCCACCGTGCTACCCCCCTTCTCCAGTACCGGCGGCATCAGATGTTGCACCTCCTCCTGGACGAGGACCAGCGACCACCAGATTCCCACGCACGGCAAAGTGAGCGGCATGTATGTGAACAGCGCGCTCGCCAACACCGAGGCATATCAGAACAATTTCGATGACGCCATCATGCTCACGCAGGCCGGACACGTCTCCGAGGGAAGTGTCACGAACGTATTCGTCGTCATCAAGGGACAACTCATCACTCCTCCTCCCAGCGACAGTATTCTGCTCGGCATCACCAGGGATACGGTTATGCAACTCGCGAAGGACGAACTTGGGCTTGAGACGGTCGAGCGCAGTATCGTGAGAAGCGAACTCTACCTGGCAGATGAGGTGTTCTTCTCAGGCACGTACGCGGACGTCGTTCCTGTCATCGAGATTGACAGAAGGACCGTCGGAACCGGGGAGCCAGGGCCTCTGGCAAGCAAACTCAGAGAGATGTTCAGGGACGTTGTGCGGGGCAGAAATCCCAACTACCCGGAATGGTACACGTTCATGAAACCCTGACTGGTACGCCTGTGGAGAGGAGAGAGCAGCCAGGGGTCCTCACACTTCAGCGCAGAGAGCGGAGAAGACAGAGGACTTTGCAGCTCTGCTCCAGAATACTTGTGAGGTAGTAGGCTTCCTCAAGAAGCTCGGCAATGGCGAAGCTGCCATGGCCCTTCACCAGGACGACTCTGGAGTCGCCGAAGGCCTCGGCAATCTCTTCACACAACTCCCCGGGGCCGGAGAGGTAGTCCTGCCCGATGATAGGCACGCGCGGCAACGTGATGCGCCCTTCGATGTCGGAGGGTACGAGTTCCTTCTCAAGGAAGGTGAGGGCTACCGCATGGCTGGGATGGGCATGAACGATTGCGTGAGCAGAGGTCTTGCGGTAAATTGCCCTGTGAACGGGGAGTTCGCTTGAACAGAGCGGGGTGCTCCTGGTATTTCTATTGACGCTCGTCTCGACAACATCCACCCGCCCCAGGCTGCCAAGTGGAGAACCACGGTGGGTAATATGAAGCGCATCGCCCTGGCGAACACTGAGATTGCCGCCATGCGAAGAGACAAGCCCTTCTTCAAAAAGAGACCGACCGACTTTCTCGAACTGAGAAAACACCAGTCTTCACCTCCTCTCAACGGGCTTAATCACGCCACAGGACGACACCTGCGTAGCAGAGAGTGACCTTTGCGGTACTGTTTCGCGCTATTTCTCTTCGCTTGTGGAAGAGAGTGCATTCACATGCCGGGTCAGACGGGACTTGAGCCTCGCCACCTTGTTCCTGTGAAACACGCCCTTCTTGCCCGCTCTGTCCAGGGTCACTATCGCGTTTGCCACAGAACTCTGCGCCTGTTCAACATCACCCGACGCAACGCTCTGCCTGGCATTCTTGAGTATGGTGCGCGTCTTGCTGCGAACGTCACGGTTGTACAGACGCTTCTTCTCCTGAACGCGAGCAGTCCTATCTGCTGACTTGCTCTTTGACAATGGTATCTCCTTTTCTCACCACATTAATGACACTCCACAGCGATTGAATCTTCGCAAGCAACTTGCTTAGCTGTGCAGTGCTCGTAACTTCCACATCTACGTTGAGGACGGCCACACCGTCCCCCGCTCGAGCGAACCCGATATCGGTGATATTCACGCCCGCTTCCGCAATGACCGCTGAGATGTCACGCACAAGGCCCATTCTCTCCCAGGAGTCTATCTGCAACTTCACAGGATAGACCTGTTCAACATTGCCCCAGTCAACAGCGACAAGGCGCTCTTTCTCCACCTCGTTGATGACGTTGGGACAGTCCTGTCGATGAACGGTTACGCCGCGACCCTGTGTAATATACCCGATTATCTCGTCACCCGGCAAGGGATTGCAGCACTGGGCCATCCTGGTATACAAGTCACCGACGCCAAGAACCCGCACACTTCCCGAACCGGCTCTCTTGGGAGCAGACACGGGGATAGGCTTTTCAGGCACTTCGATGTCTGAACTAAGTTTGGCAGCCACCTGGGAAACCGTGATATTACCCCTGCCCATGGCAAGGTAGAAATCATCCACGCTGGGATATCCGAGTTTGGTTGCGAGCTTATCCGCTCCCGGCACCGCAATCGCCAGTCGGCTGAGGCCGCGTTCGAGCATCTGTCGACCGGTATCAATCGCCTGGCTCCTCTCCTGCTTATTGAACCACTGTCGCACCTTGCTGCGGCCATGAGAGGTCTTCACATAACCCAGTTCGGGATTCAGCCAATCCATACTGGGGCCCCTCTCCGTCTTGGACGACATGATGGAAATCACGTCGCCATTCTTGAGAGCCTGATTGAGCTGAACGAGCTTCCCGTTGACCTTCGCGCCGATGCAGCGATAGCCGAGGTCGGAGTGGATGCGGAAAGCGAAGTCGAGCGGAGTGGCTCCCGCGGGCAGGTCCACAATCTCACCTTTCGGTGTGTAGACGAACACCTGGTCGGTGAGCACGTCGGTCTTCAATGACTCGACGAACTCCTCACTATCAATCTCGTCGCGCCGTTCAGAGAGGTCCTGCAGCCATGCCATGCGACCGTCCATGGTACGGTCGGGCTTACTGCCCTCCTTGTAATGCCAGTGGGCGGCAACACCAAAGGCAGCCACCTGGTTCATCTCGTGCGTACGTATCTGTACCTCGATGGGCGTGGTTCCCTTGCAGAGAACGGTGGTGTGGAGAGACTGGTATCCGTTCTCCTTGGGATTGGCGATGTAGTCGTTGAACTCCTCAATCATCGGATGCCAGAAATTGTGAATCACTCCGAGGGCCTTGTAGCAGTCAGACACCGTGTCCACGAGCACCCGCAGCGCGAACAGGTCATGGATATCACCAAAGGTCTTGCCCATTTCGGCGTAGCGCGCGGCTTTCAGATACGTGCTGTAGATGTGCTTCGGGCGGCCAAGAACACGGGCCTTGATATCTGCACGGTTCAACTCCTCGCTGAGGGCTACCATTGCCTCGTCGACGAAGTCTTCACGCTGGGCACGATTCGTGGCAATAAGCCGGGTGAATCGACGGTACTGTTTCGGCTCAAGATAACGAAACGCAAGATCCTCAAGCTGCCATTTCATGCGGCGAAGGCCGAGCCGGTGCGCCAGCGGCGCATACACGTCGAGCGTCTGCCGGGCTATGGCTCTTCGCTTCGCCAGAGGAAGCGCGCCCAGTGTGCGCATGTTGTGGTGCCGGTCTGCCAGCTTCACAAGCACCACCCGGAGGTCGTCAGCAGTCGCCATGAGCAACTTGCGAAGATTCTCTGCCTGGAGCTTGGACTCTATCTCCTGTTCCTCGGTGCGGATGGACAGACGCCTCAGCTTGGTCACCCCGTCCACGAGTTTCGCCACATCAGGGCCGAACTGCGCCTCAATCTCAGACAGTTGGACGTCACAGTCCTCCACCACGTCATGCAGCAGCGCCGCAGCGATGGTGGCGGGGTCAAGCTGTAACTCAATGAGAGTCAGCGCAACGTTAAGAGGGTGGTCCAGATAGGGCTCTCCGGAGGCACGCAGTTGCCCTTCGTGAGCCCTGGCCGCGAAATCGTACGCCGACCGGATGAACTCCAGTTTCTCCTCAGGCAGGTACTTTCTCGCTTCCGAGAGGACGTTCTCAACATCCATTGTCCGCATGGTAACGCAGCTACGTCAGCCACGCAAACCAACGCGTTTCACGCAGGAACGAGGACTCTTTCACTTCATGGGAAATCGGTCTTCAGGAGGCTTCTCCACAGCCCTGTAGCGCACCGGAGCATGATAGTCTTCCCGTGGTTCGCACGCATAGTGCGCGGGCGCAAAGGAGTGGCACAACGTGATGATGGAGGAATTTGACCGACAGCTTCGTGGACTCGTAGACAGGGGATATCCGGGCGCTGCAGCCATGTCTCTGCAATAGTTCCTTCAACACGTGGAGCCACTCAGGGACAAGGTATGGAAACTCAATCCGTCTTTGGAGCAGGATGATGGACGTCTCCCGTTTGTGCTGGTCATCAAAGGAGACGTGGTGTCGGTTGAACGGGCCATGGCGCTGGTTTCACGTGAAGACAAGGCAGGCTATGTTGGCCTCAGTCCGGTTACGCCTAACCATTTCAAACCCATCGAGACAGTTCACGTACCCGACGGGATGGCCTACCTGCTGGTGGACATCGACCGCGGCAAAGATACGCTGAATGCGACGCCGGAGCAGGCTCTGAAGTCAGTTGGGGAACAGGGCAGAACTCCGCTCACCATAGATGAGGGCATCGCTATCCTCACTCACTTCCCGGAC
Organism: Dehalococcoidia bacterium; assembly: GCA_016930935.1. Lineage (GTDB taxonomy): Bacteria > Chloroflexota > Dehalococcoidia > GIF9 > AB-539-J10 > SKVJ01. The sequence continues at coordinate 40,247 of JAFGFT010000019.1, forward strand.
TTTCTCAAGAAGAACAACTGCTTCTGGCTGGCCGCATCGCGTGGCACTGACCGCCGGGTTCCGGCACTCTGGATAAGCGCAGGCAGACCCAGGCTCGGCTGGTGCTGGGCGGGTGCACCGCATACTTGGCTCGGCATGGCCTCCTGCGTCCAGCGTGTTGGTGCGTGAAGCCCCACATGTACAAAGGTGAGCCGGAGCACTTTCGATAGGCAAAACTCTTCAGTCCGAAGAATCATGGTTCGGCAAAAACTGCCAACAATCCCCCCATGCCGATTTCAGGCTCCGGTACAATCCGCGCTACACTCCCGGGAATTGACTGGAAACCGGGGCAACAATGAACAAACGAACAGGTGTAGTGATTGCTTTCTTCGCTTTGATGATGATGGCGCTTCCATCATGCGCGGATAATAGACTGGACGAGCCACTCGTGTCGGCCGATAGCGTTGATGAGGGTTTGCAGACTGCCACCTTTGCCGGAGGATGCTTCTGGTGCATGCAGCCACCCTATGACCTGCTGGACGGCGTGGTGGAAGTCGTGGCGGGGTACACCGGTGGCGACGTGGAGAACCCGACCTATCAGGATGTCCTCATGGGAGACTCCGGCCACTATGAGGCCATACAGGTTACTTACGACCCGACAGAAGTGAGCTACGAGCAGCTGCTTGATGTCTTCTGGCGACAGATAGACCCCACTGACGCAGGAGGTCAGTTCGCGGACCGGGGGTCACAGTACATGACCGTCATCTTCTATCATGATGAATCGCAGAAGGAACTGGCCGAGAAATCCAGACTCGATTTGGAGAATTCCGGCAAGTTCAACGCACCGATAGCAACCCAGATACTCCCCGCCACAACATTCTACCTAGCTGAGGAATACCACCAGGACTACTACTTGAAGAACCCGTCCTACTATGACTCCTACAAATGGGGGTCGGGTAGAGGGGGCTTTCTGGAATGGACGTGGAAGGAACAGGTGAGCGCCTATGACGACTTTCAGAAGCCCTCTGAGGAGGAGTTGAGAGAGTCGCTGACCCCCTTGCAGTACAGGGTTACACAGGAGAACGCAACTGAACCCTTCTTCGATAACGAGTACTGGGACAACAAGGCAGAAGGCATCTACGTTGACCTTGTCTCAGGCGAACCCCTCTTCAGTTCCACGGACAAGTATGATTCCGGCACCGGGTGGCCCAGCTTCATCAGGCCCATTGATCCCATCTACATGGTGGAGGTAGAGGACAGAAGCTACCTGGGAATGCCCCGCATCGAGGTGAGGAGCAAGTACGCCGATTCTCACCTCGGGCACGTGTTTGATGATGGCCCGGAGCCAACGGGTCTGCGCTACTGCATCAATTCCGCTGCCCTGCGGTTCATTCCAAAGGACACGATGGCAGAAGAGGGCTACGGGGAATATGAGTCCCTCTTCGATGAATAGACTTCAGTCGGTGTGACCGTGGGCAAGCGCCGTGGTGGGAATTCCGGATTCCAGAGACACCCAGACTGAGAGGCCGTCCCGAACACGTGTTCGTATTTGAGGCTCGCTATTCCGTCCGTCGAACTCCTGTCCCCAGAATCCCACACCGGTACTCTGCGACCATATCTACACCAGCGTGAGAAGTCTCTTCGGATTCTCGATCATCAACGTGTCGACTTCTTGCTGGGAATAGCCGTACACGTACATCAGGGGCACGACGTCACGGACTATGTGAGCATATCCCCAGCCACCGTAGGCAGTGAGCTGCATCTTCATGCCAATGTCATGTGACATCAGAATCTGTGTCAGGTAGCCACGCCCAATAAGGTCACGCATCTCCTTGATTCGGCCCACGTCATTGGGCGTGTCCGGCAGATGACCTTCAGCCAGAGCGACCCTGGCGGGGTAGTAGCCTTCAAAGCCAAACAGGTCATACTCGACAAAACAGCCTGCGTCGAGGAGCCTCAGCCTTGTGTCGAGAGCATAGCCGCACCTGTCCATGTGGCTCATCACAACACGGGAAAGGTCAGCACCGGCCCGCTGGAGAACGTCGATGATTTCCAGGGGTGCTTCATCATTCCGTCCGGGATGCACGTTGATTGAGGCACCGCTCTGCTGCTGTGCGAGTGCGGCAGCCTCAAGAACCTTCTTCTCGTTGGGTTTCAACGGCCACGTGCAACCAAGCTCCCCGATGATTCCAGACTTGATACGGGTCTGGTCCACGCCCACCGTCATATCCTGCACAATCCTGGATGCGAAATCCTCAACGTCCATCGAGTCTCGCTCCTCTTGTGTAGAAGGACCGTCAACGTAGAATCCACATCCCATGACGATATTGAGGCCTGTGGCTCTCGAAATGCGGAGGAGCGCCCCCGGGTCTCGGCCAATACCAATGTTCGTCTGGTCGACAATGGTGCCACCACCCCGTAGATAGAACAGGGACGCTTCCCGTGCCGCCAGGTGCTCATCCAGCAAGAACTGATTGTCATAGTTGTCCTTCATATGGCGGCGCACCCACCACAGGTTCTCCAGGCAGACGGGTTGATGTGCCAGAATCCGGTCGCTCGCACCTTCCGGTTCAACAAAGTAGACGCCCCCAACTGTCTGGTCAATCAGCAAGTGTTCGTGGGGAAGGGTTATTCCCAGAGATTCAGGGCTGACAATCCCCTGGACCGTCTGCACATAGCCGGCATTGGGCGAAATTCCCATTGGCTCTGTCCTCCTCTATCTTGATTCTACGTAGCAACAACCATTCTCATTGCCGGAGAAGACATTGAGTAGACAACCTGGGGTCTCGGTCAACGAGGTATGAATCCCCTCAAGCCTCCTGCCGTAGGACTGCGTCAAACGTACTCATTTCGAAGAGTATCAACATCAATTCATAGTGGTGGAGACACATTACGGAATTCGATAAGCTTCCGCCATAGGCGCTCGGCAAGAAGCCCGGATTGAACCTGACAGAGCCGACTTTCTGTGACACTCCCGAATCTTGGAAACGATGTCGCGATTGTCTCGTCGTGGCAGGTGTCAGGGTAATCTGGTAGCATCGAAGATGGGTAGAGAGGAGAACCACGCATAGCGTTCTTTGCCCCCGAACGGGATGCTGGCTCGCGTTATTGTGAGCCAAGAGAACGATACAGCCGGTACAAGGAGGGTGCCATGACACAACTCGACCCCAGTGTTCAGATTCGCTTGATCGACGCCACGCTCGACCTTCTGGGTACTCATGCCCGCCTCAGAGACGAAGGGCACGCCAAGAAATACCTTCTCAGTTTCAGGTACGTGTACTGCGGTCTTTCAGCAGCTGTGGCGAAGGGAGAGTTACGTGCTGAAGGCGAACCTGAAGAGTGCTTCGAGAAGCTTCCGCAGGTCCGTTCACGCCTACAGGGGTGATTGCTGAGCCCCACGTCAGGGAACACCGCAGTTCGCATCGGTGGCTGACAGTTTGCGAAATCGGGGAGGATGCCATGCGGCGTTCACCTCGTTTTCGCCATTGGGGCAGAGTGAATGACCTGCCTCGAAGCAATCGTTGTCGATGTTTCAGTCTCCTCAAACGATTGTCCAAGGGACCGGTTCCCGCCACGATGTTGCCGCTGGCGTAGCCCTTCCCAGCTTCCTGGTGGTGTGGGGAAGATGGGAAGGAACAGGGCTACACCGGTTCTGGACACCACGCCGTACTTCCCGCAGTACGACGAAGCAATGGACGCTGCCACTCCCGAGTGGGTTGAGAAGTTGATATCAGGCTATTTCCAGTCCTTACAGCTACTCTACGGGGACGCGATGCGTCATTCGCTCAGCGTATGTTACAACGAAGCACCCACGCAGGATGAAGGACGAGGACTGCCCTCGTCCTCACGTATTGCCGTGGTGAAACCCGGACCTACTTCTGGCTTTCCTGGATATCCAGCATGAACTCAGCCGCCATACGGGCGGCCTTGCCGCAAACCTTGCTACACAAGTCATAGGCGCCGGCCTCTACGAACTTGCGGTATTCGTCAGCATCAGCAGTGTCAAAACACCTACCCAGTCCCACCGCCCGGATATCAAAACACCGAGTGTTGCCCAATTCTCTCTCGAACTTCCGGTAATACTCGTTGCCTGCCTTCATGGAACCACGGATACCATCCATGCCCGCGTCCTCAAGCTTGCCGGGAATCGCGACCATGCCTATTCCCATCACGCCACCCAGTAGCGCAGCGCAGGTATTCCTTGTCTGTGCAATGCCACCCGAAAGAGGCAACATCCCTTTGAGCGCCACTTCTGCACATTCCTTGTCCATCAGGTCGAAATTCGCCAGCAGGGCAGAGAGTACACAGCGCCCACAGCCATGAACATCTCGCTCACACGTTGAAGCCGCTGCCTCCACCTTGTCCAGGAGTTCGTCTCGATTCGATTGCATAGATATGCTACCTCCCTCGTTACTTGATCGGACATTATAGCGGTGTGAGGTGCAGGAAGTCGCGATATGCGTATAAGAACTAGAGGATGCCCAGTTTCTTGTGTGACTCTTCGAACGTGGCTCCATTGTTCAGATTCGCCATGAACTGCCCTTCAAGCTCTTCACGGTGCTGGCATTCTTCCAGCACCTTCTGCGCCACGGCCGATGGGACGATAGCAACACAGGTGGCATCTGCCACTACGATGTCGCCGGAACACACGCGGATACCGGCCACCTCAATTGGCTCATTCACCGCGAGTATCCTGATTCGGGTGCGTGCGCCAGTGGCGCAGACATGACGCGAATAGGCTGGGAAGCCGATACTCATGATGTGGTCGATATCGCGACATCCGCCATCGATCACCATTCCTGCAACACCCCGCGCCTTCATGGCAGTGGCAGCCAACCCTCCGACATGTGAGACCTCCCTACCACCAAGATCCACCACAAACACGTCGCCTTCCTCCATCTTCTCAATCACCTTCCCAATCGGGAAATCGGCTGCGGTATACGTATCCCGCTCACCAGCAATCGACTTGACAGTGAAAGCGCTTCCTGCAATTCTGACCTCAGGCATCAGGCATCGGAAGCCGTTCACAATTCCGCTTATCTTCATGCTGTCCAGAACATCGCTGATGGTAGCCGTGGGAATGGCTTTGAATCCTTCAAGCATCTCTCCTGACGGGCGCGCTATCGTACCTTCCTGCATCTGGTTGTTCCTCCGCTTCAGATTCCCCGTACAGACCCCTGCCTATTGCCCCAGTATCTCCTTCAGAACCTCATCCTTCATGTGGTAGGTATGCTCCGGTCCGGGATACACGCCCTGCTCCACTTCTTGCTTGTACTGTTGCAGCGCCTGTACGATGACCTCAGCGAGGTTGGCGTACTTCTTCACGAACTTGGGCGTGAACTTCTCAAACAGTCCCAGGATGTCGTACATGTTGATCGTCTGCCCGTCGGTATTCGGCCCTGCACCCATCGTGGTGACAGGGATAGCCAACTCTTTGCAGATGACTTCGGCCAGACGGTCGGGCGCTCCTTCCAGCGTCAGCATGAATGCTCCGGCATCCTGTAGCGCCTTCGCATCATCAATCAGTCTGCGCGCAGTCGCCACATCAGTACCCTGCACCTTGAATCCGCCTGCCATGGCCGCACTCTGGGGAGTAATTCCGATGTGACCGACGACCGGAATACCGGCCCTGGCGATAGCCCTGACGGTCGGGGCGAAGTCCTGGCCGCCCTCCAGCTTCACCACATCCGCTCCGCCCTCTTTGACCAGTCTGCCGGCATTGTATATCGCGTCTCTGATATCCGTCTGATAGGACAGGAATGGTAGGTCGCCAATGACCATGGCATACTGAGCAGCCCTGGACACTGCTTTACAATGGTAAATCATCTCATCCATAGACACTGGGACGGTGCTCTTGAGACCCGCCATCACCATGCCACAGGAGTCTCCCACCAGGATGGCATCCACTCCAGCCCGGTCTGCCAGCAACGCCATGGGATAGTCGTAGCACGTGATTCGGACAATCTTCTCGCCACGCTGCTTCTTCGCCAGCAGGTCCATGGGAGTGATCTTCTTTCTCTCCGGCGACTTGATGTCGGGTGACGTCATTGTCGGACGACCTCCTCAGTTCTTGCTATGCACCGCTTTGCCCTGTCCCTGCCGGTCTACCCGTACCGTGCCTGATCCAGCACCTTGAAATCATGCCCCGGCAGCACATGGTCGGCCATGCGCTCCATATTCCTGAGCGTCTCGTAGTACAGGCTGAGGTTCTCAAAAATCATTCCAGGAATGGGACGCCCGAATTTGTTACCCTCAAGGTTCTCGTACAGCGGCACGTTGTCGCCGGCGATGTAGTACAACCCTTTGGCGGTATTGATGAGCGGACACTGCATCCCGGGCGCATGTCCCGGCGCAAAGACCAGTTTCAGTCCTTCGGCCAGGTCGTATTCGCCATCCAGCACTTCGAACTTCGTCTTGCTGTAGGCCGGCGTCATTCCTGTGATGGGAGCCTCATACACATTTGCGAAGATTGGAGGAGGCGCCGCCGCGTACTGCAATTCTCTCCTCTGGACCAGGAAGCGAGCATTGGTAAACAACTCATGGTTGTAGCAGTGGTCCCAGTGGAGATGCGTGGCCACCACGATGTCTATCTCTGCAGGGTTCACGCCGATGGCCGCAAGTGCCCGAGCGGGTTCCTGCTCCGGCGTGCGGACAAGGGATTTGTGATACTTCGTGCCCCACTCGGGCTCCGCGCATCCGGTATCTATCATGATGCGCTTGCCGCCACCTTCCACATAGAACATCAGCACAGGGGCCTTCACCTCGGTGCCCCATCCCTGACCCCACACAAACTGCGGCTTGTCGATGTTCAGTGTGCCCACACTCACCGGCGTGATAGTGTACTGAGTGCCATTCATGTGATGCCTCCTTCCACGCATCGCTGCAACTTCGCGCCATTCTAGCACCGTGGAATTCGGGGAAACACAATACGTGCTTCAGCGAATCGCAGGAAGAACGACGCGCCTGTTGAAACAACAGGCGCGCCATGATCTGATTTGGAGCAACACTATCGCTGGTAGTGTCTCCCCACGCCATGACCCAACAACTCCGAGAATCAGCCGCTTCTTCCCTTGCCGATTACTCCTTTCCACGCCAGGATTCCCAGCACTATCGCCGCAGCCGCGACCCCGATGAGAACCGGCACGAGCGGGAAGCTGCTGCCCTGCGGCGTGCTCTCCTTGCCGTTGCGAAGAACGTGAAGACTGCCGCTCTCCTCCGTTGTCCTCCAGTCTTCGGGAGTGAGCTCGACTGTCTCTCCTCCACCCACCCTCACATCTTCGACGGTGGACCCAGGGATGAACGGCAGGTCCTCAAGATCCCCTTCCACTTCATCCAGTGATTCCGTACTCCTCATCGTAGCGTCGAATTCCAGATCGTCCTCCCCATTGTTCTCAACCACCAGGGAATCGCCTCCCTCTTCGACAAAGACCGAGAAATCTATGTCACCGAGTGTCGGCGCAATCTCCATCACGTATTCACGTCCGATGAAGTCGCTATCCGTGGCAGCGACGTATCCCTCAAACATATGAGCCAGGATGAGATTGAAGGTAGTGTCGGTCTGAGATGGCTTCACGCGCATCTTGTGACCGATTGCGTCTCCCCATGGCTCGAGAGTGAAAAAGTCCTCCGCTCCTGCGGAAAGGTGCTTCTGCTCAACGGCGAATAGTGAACCTCCACCCAGCAGGCCAAAGACGTACTCGTCATCCCCGTTGCCGGAGATACGTATCCGCATGGTCTTGTCAATGGGCAGGACGTACAGCTCATGCTCAGTGAACGGCCCTCCCATCATCGGGTACATGGCCATCGATTCCGGAATGTCCTCAACGACCTCCCCCTTGTAGATGCCGGTCATGTTGCCCTCTTCGTCCTCAATGACCAGATCGACGTCGCCGCCGATGGGGGCGAAGAGATACTGCCACACGCTAGGGATGTCGTGGTCGGTCAGGTGCGGGCCCCATGGCCCTGCTATTTCGTTCTCCTGCCCCATGTCGCCGCAGGCCTCTTCGTAGCTGAAGTAGTTCAGCTCGTCGTTCCACGTCGTTCCATCGCCCCATAGGTAGCTCCAGCTCGAGCCGTCGAACTCGACGTAGGGATAGTGGTTCCTGTTATTGAAGTCGAATGCAGGATTGTCAGTGCCGCCGTCGCGGGTGGAGATGATGCCACCCTCGCGGTTGCAGTCATAGATGTAGATACGTGTGGTGCCATCGGGCATGTGTCGGGACATCCATGGCACGACGGCATGGCCGCCGCTCTCGTAGATGCCCATCACCCCGGGCACGTCGTTGTAGAGGTCGGCTTCAATGGAGTTGAGCTTGTCAGACGTGCTTACGTAGCGCTGGTGGTAGCGTGTGAACGCGACCTCCTCACCTAGCTGGCCGCCCTGCCGGGCCTCAACCCATTCCTTTGTGTAACTGTTGTCGTAGCTCATGTAGGAGGCCGCACTGGCTGATGGTTCCACCGCGTTGGCGGTCACCCTGTTCTGGTATATCTCGTTGCAGAGCGTGCTCATGCCGAAGCACTCACCGTTGTCAGCGATGCTCTTGAAGGCCGCGTGGTACCAGATGAGCGCATAGGGACTCTTCCACTCTTCCGGCAACCAGTAGCATTCCCCCACGCCGAAGGTCTGCACCATCCGTTCCCAGGACAACCTGCTGTTCGACGGGTTGTGGAACCCGGGTGCCGCTGTTGACATCAGCAGGAGGCCACCAGGATTGACGATATCGATGTACTCACCATCGGTGCTTGTGTAGTTGCCTTCGAGGTCAACAGCGCTGGCACGGCACGAAAACGTGGTAGCGCTGGGATTGTCATTGACCCAGTACACAGTCTCGCTGACGGAGTTCTCTCCGTCAAAGTCGAAGTGCTGCTCCCCGAGTCCGCTGACGTGTATGTCAAGATAGTCGATGCCTTCAGGGTCCGTGGCGGTCGCCGTTATGGTCGCAACCTGACCATCTTCCCTGATAAGCCGGTACCGTTCCGGGATCACCTCATCGATCTCCCATTCGATATCCACATTGACCTCGGGGGCAGTACCCGTACCTACCACGGGAATCGTGACGCTTTGAATCACTTGCGAAGTAGTGGCACTACGATCTTTGGCCGCCACCAGGTACCCCAGCGACGGCAGCACCGCCTCCTCGGTATACGACACGCTGAGTTCGGTCTGTCCGGACGACGCATCACGTCGTGCCAGCTCTCTGGAGCCCCGGTATATCGCGACGTACCGCATCTCCACGTCGTCGGTGGCAGTCGCCGTGATGGTCACCATCTGACCGGGCGCAGGATGAGCTGGCGACCAGTGAATATCCAGGTCGCAGGGAACCGTGTCTTCGACGGGCGTGGGAGGAGGCGGAGTCGGTTCCGGCGCAGCCCCGAGGTAGGAGATGACAAGCGACGGGTGGTAGCTGTGCTCATCGCTGTAGAAGGCTATCGAGCGGCTACAATCCGTCCAAGTGGGACACAGCGCAAGGCGCAAGCCGTGGTGGTAGGCAATAGCATCGTTCAGGGCAAACTCCGGGATATCGAGATACGTCCATCCGTTCGCCGAGGACACCGACGTGCTGGCGGTCGGCGAGTTGTAGCGGTTCGGACGGGTGTTCCACGTCGCAGAGCCTTCATTGAAGCCATCCATCAACCCGTAGACCTTGACGGTGCCGGAGAGTCCGGATTCCTTGCGAATCTTGACCTGGGCTTCCGTTATCGAGGCGCCATCGGGCAGTGGTCCACCATCAGCTTCGGCAATAGGGCCGATATCCAGCAATGTCCACAGTTGCCCGCAGAATTCGGGGCCGGTGCCGACACGGAGGTAGTCACCCTGGAGTGCCCCGTTGTTGTTGGTGGAGGGGTTCGTTTCATCGACAAAGACCGCCTTCTGACACGCAACCTCCACCTCATACTCGGTCAGAGGGGCTGATTGGCAACTATCGGATTGCGGGTCTGTCGGCGCTGTCACCGACGGATTCGCTCCCAACGGTCGTTCAGTGATACTACCAGCGGGCATACTGCCCATGGTGGCGGTCAGCAACAGACACGAGAGGAGCAATGCTGCTACCGGAAGTCTATGTTGAGGTCGCCTCCGTGCGACCCTCCCCGACGAATTCTCGAAAGGACCCCTGGGAGTGTCACCTGTCAACGTGCCCATGAAACACCCTCCTTGAAGCAGACCATCGACTGCTCTGTCATTTGTGGGGGCAGTATCATAGTCTTATACGCTGAATCGTCCTGTCAAGTTGACTCCGAGGGAAGGTCGCCGTACCTCAATGATACGTTTGCCGGTCCGTGTTGCGTCACTATCTGCAACGTGCAGGTGACCGGTCCAGGAGTCCAGTTGGCTTTCTGCGAAGAGATGCCGAATATGAATGAAGAATGAGCCTGTCGCATCCCTCGCGGAAGGGCGCCAGGCTCATGTCAGACAAGAGCAGAGTGGGAGAACAGTCTCTAGAGGGGATAGCGCTCCGGGTGAGCCCGAACTTCCTTTGCGAAATCCTCAACGATGGCATCAACCGTACCGAACTTAGGCTGCCAGTCCCATTCCGCGCGAGCAGGGTCATCATTCAGTGCATCAAATCGCAGGGTAGCGAAATACTGCACCACGACAGGGTCAGGGTCATACGAAATGACAGCGTCCGGTATCAACCTCTTCACCGCAGCTTCGATATCTCTCGGAGTCGCAGAAACGTTGACCCCTGCAATGTTGTAGTTGATGGTCTTGATTCTGTCCATGTCCGCATCAGACAGAGCAGCGAACGCGGCAGCCGTGTCCTTGTAGTAAATCAACGGAAGCCCTCTGTCCGGCAGTCCGTAGCACACGTATGGTCTGCCCAGTGCGGCCGCCTCAATCATCCATGAGTTGTATTGCCCGATAGCCCGTGTCTTGATACCCGGCCCCACCAGTGACGGGATTCGGACAGACCGGAAATCCGTTCCGAACTTCTTGCGATAGAACCGGCCCTGTAGTTCCGCAAACACCTTTGTGCTGCCGTACATCGTGGTTGGCCGCTGAAGTGTCGTGTCGGTAATCTCAGGTGCATCTATGTCCAGACCGTATGTACCTGTGGTGCTGGCCATGATGATCTTGTTGGGACCGAACAAACGGACTGCCTCAAGCATGTTCATCGTCCCCACCACGTTCACCTGGAATGCCGCCCATGGATTCGCCTCCGAGGGCAGACTCAGCATTGCCGCCAAGTGGTAGACGCAATCGATGGAGTTGTCATGAAAGACGTTCATGACCTCGGGCCAGTTTGTGATGTCCCCAATAACGATCTTTGGTTTGCGGCTGGCTCCATCCCAGTGATTCGTCTGTGCCCTGTCCAGGACAACTACTTCATCGCCCCGTTCGAGAAGCTGGTCTACCAGGCACGCGCCGATGAAGCCAGTGCCTCCTGTAACAAGCTTTGCCATGTTCAAATACCTCCCGCTCGGTTCTACTGTCAATACCTCGGACGAGGATGACCCTCTCCGTGTCAAATCGCATATTACGTCATAGCGTATGCCGACGCCAGCCGAAGATGGTGAGCGCGGCTAGTTCCCTGCGCTTTATCAGACCACCCACCTTCACTTGCAGCACGCAAGTGCGAGTCTGTACATTCACTGGCACCGAGGGGAGGCTCCACCGTCGGAGCTACTGACCGATGCGGCGGAGCCCCCGCCCGAAAGAGGAGCAACCATTGCTCACTAGAATCAGTGTCCTGGCAGCTTACTTCGTCATCCTTCTCTCCATCGGCTTTCTGGCGCGAAGACGTCTCAAAGACAGCCCTGGAGAGTATTTCCTTGCGGGTCGCAGTCTTTCTGTCTTCGTCCTCGTCGGGACCATGGCAGCCACCAATTTCTCCGCCTTCACCGTGTTTGGCACATCAGGAGCCGGATATCGCGACGGCCTTGCCTTCTTCCCCATCATGGCGTTCGGCACAGGCTTCATGGCCCTCACTTTCTGGCTGCTCGGCCGCAGGATTTGGAGGCTCGGTCGTGCCCGCGGCCTCATCACACCGGCAGAATTGATAGGCTCCCTCTACAACCACCGGGGTCTGAGTGCCTTGTTCGCTCTCGGCATGGTCGTCTTCACCATTCCATACCTCGCGCTGCAGCCACTGGCCGCCGGGCTGGTCCTCAACAGCCTCTTCGGACTGCCACAGGCCGCTGGTGCCGGCCTCATTACGCTCATCATCGTGCTCTATACCGTACGTGGGGGATTCAGGGCTGTGGCGTGGACAGACGTCTTCCAGGGCCTGCTCATGGTGACGTTGATGGTAGTTGCCCTCCTGCTGGTTGCCTCCCACTTCGGCGGGCTGACGCAGGCCACAAAAGAGGCACTGCAGTTGCACCCGGAACTGTTCTCGCGCCCCGGCGGTGCGGGCTTCTACACCCCCGCCATCTGGTTCTCCTACCTGATGCTCTGGTTCTTTTGCGACCCCATGTTTCCGCAACTCTTTCAACGTTTCTACACGGCACGAAGTGAGCGAGTACTGGGCCGGACTATGCTGCTCTATCCCGCCATCTGCACGCTGGCCTTCTTCCCTCCCGTGGCACTTGGCGTCCTGGGACGGCTCAACTTTCCGGGCCTGGCTGACAAGGCTGCCGACAATATCGTCCCTCTGCTGATGACGACTATCGCGGGTGACTTCATGGGCACCCTCATCCTCACCGCCGGGCTGGCTGCCCTTATGTCCACAATGGATTCCCAACTTCTCACGCTGTCCTCGATATTCGCACGTGACCTTCATCCCCTCATCTCCCGAAAACCCGACACGACCGGCCGCACGGGCCGGTTCTTCGTCCTGGGTCTCGCCATCGTCGGGTTCGCCCTTGCAATCAACCCTCCCGCCACCATCCTGCAGATTGCCACTCAGGCCTTCACAGGCCTCGCAGTGCTGTTCCCAACGGTCTTCTTCGGGCTCTATCTGAAGACACCACGCCCTACAGCGGCGCTCGCCTCCATCATCACAGGCGAGGCACTGGTCATTGCCTACGCCCTTCACCTCCTGCCCACCTTCGGATTCCTGCCCGCCGTGCCGGCAATCGCAGGAGCTATCCTTGCCTACGTGTTGGCTCTGCCGCTGCATCGACTGCGCTACAGTCCCTGCCTCCAACGAAGACCTGCCATATGCCTCACAGGATTCGGCCTTCTGTTCCTCGCGGCTCAGGACTTCTGGCGCTGGGGGGAAACGGGGCCTCTCATCCTCGGATGGCCGACCTGGGCCTGGTATTTCGTGGTTCTCAGCGCCGCACAGACAGCCCTCATGGTCTACTGGCTGCAAACCCCTGAACCTGTTGCAGGGACACTGGACGGAACGAGGACCGTAACGAACTGACACGAACGCACTGTGCGACTACCAGACTCCCATGCGGCCCGTCTTCTCCATCTCCAGCCCACTCCTGCTATCATTTCCACATGATGCAGCACCTTGCCGAGGGCGCCGCCCTGATGGGATACGCGCTTTCTTCCGCTCAGCTTCAGCAGTTTGAGGAATTCCGCACCGAACTGCAGCGCGGGAATGAGAGCATGAACCTGACGTCCATCAAACAGCCGGCAGATGTGGAGAAATTGCATTTTCTTGACTCTCTGACCGTGCTGCTCGCGCTCGACCTGCCGCAGAATGAAGACAACTCCCCATTGATACTGGACGTCGGCTCCGGCGCCGGATTTCCCGGCATTCCACTCAAGATAGTGCTCCCCAAAGCACGCATCAGAATGCTGGAAGCAACAGGGAAGAAGGTGTCTTTCATGAGACAGGTAATCACCACGATGGGCCTGCCCAACATCGAGGTACTACAGGGTAGAGCAGAGGAACTCGCTCACACTCCAACCCTACGGGAATCCTTTCCCTTCGTCGTTTCACGTGCGGTTGCCCCGCTCGCAACCCTCGTCGAACTGTGCCTGCCCTTCTGTAGCGTCGGCGGCACGTTCATCGCAATGAAGAAGGGGGACATGGATGCCGAACTGAAAGCAGCCGCGCACGCCATCAGGGTTCTTGGAGGAGAGCCCCTCAGTCGCATGGCCGTCCCATCAAAGCTGTTCGAGGACAACCGCATACTGGTCACCATCGAGAAGCGCATCGCCACTCCACGTTCCTACCCACGGAGGCCCGGCGTACCGTCCCACAACCCCCTGCTCAAGGGCTGATTCACCCTCTTTGAGGCCCCCCTTCGGATCCCCGGCGCCCGCTTCAAGGCACACACGAAAATGTGCTAGGATACGAGCAAACCACCAAAAGGAGACTACACAACGATGGATTCTTCTCCATTCTCGCTTGAGGGCAAGATTGCTCTTATCACGGGTGGAAGCAGGGGTATTGGAAGGGAGGCCGCTCTCCAGTTCGCCGGCGCTGGTGCCGACGTGGTTGTCGTCGGCCTCGATCTCCCCGACCTTCAGAACGTTGCTGCCGAGGTCAAGGCTCTTGGGCGCAGGTCCCTCGCACTCGAGGTAGATCTGACAGACAGCGAGCAGATATTCTCAACCGTCGCCCGCGCAACTACGGAGATGGGAGCGATAGACATACTCGTCAACAATGCAGGCATGGGTCTGACCGAGCGCTTCATGGAAGGCAAGATAGCAACCTGGACGAAGCTCCTCAGCCTCAACCTTCTCGGCCACATCGTGATTACACGGGCCGTCCTGGAAGGGATGATAGAGAGGCAGTCAGGAAAAATAGTCAACATTGCGTCAGATGCTGGCCGAGCCGGCAGCTCCGGCCAGGTTGTCTACGGCGCCACCAAGGGTGGCATGATAGCCTTCACACGGAACCTCGCCGTGGAGATGTCTCGCTACAAGATAAACATCAACTGTGTTTCGCCCGGCCTTATCAACACTGTCATGTGGAATAAGACCCGACAGGTGACTCCCAAACTCGCCGAGGCGTACGAGAAGACCATCCCTTGGAAGAGGCTTGGAACACCGGCCGAGATTGCCTCTGCGATACTCTTCCTCGCCTCAAACAAGGCTGACTACATCACCGGACAGATACTCAGCGTCAATGGCGGTGTTTTCATCGGCGGTTGACGGCAAGAGCCGATTGTCATTCGGACATAAGGAGGAACGCGCAGCATGCAAATCAAGAAGATCGGTGTCGTCGGCTGCGGCCTCATGGGTTCCGGCATCGCAGAGATTTCCGCGAAGGCCGGCTATGATGTCGTGGTAGTCGAGGTTGCGGAAGAGTTCCTGAAGAAAGGACTCTCACGAATTGAAACGTCCACACAGAAGGCCGTAGACAAGGGCAAGTCCACAGCGGAAGAGCGCACCGCCGCGCTCGCACGCATCAAGGGCTCCACGAAGATGGAGGACCTGAAAGACTGCCAGATGGTCATTGAGGCCGTCATCGAGAAGATGGAGGAGAAGAAGAAGGTCTTCGCCATTCTCGAGGGTATCTGTCCTGCTGAGACCATCCTCGCCAGCAACACGTCTTCCCTTTCAATCACGGAGATTGCCAGTTCAACGAAGCATCCAGAACGTGTGCTCGGACTGCACTTCTTCAGTCCTGTCCCTGTGATGAGGCTGCTTGAAGTCATCCGAACCATCATGATTCGCGACGACGTTGTCGAGGCAGGCGTTGCCTTCGGCGCCGCGGTTGGTAAGGAAACCGTAGTCTGTAAGGACTCCCCCGGCTTCATCGTGAACCAGTTGTACCTGCCGTACTCGCTGGTCGCCATCCGGCAATGGGAACGCGGACTGGCGAGCATGGAAGATATCGACAAGGCAATGATGCTCGGGCTGAACTACCCCATGGGTCCTTTCACACTGATGGATTTCGTGGGTCTCGACATTCACTACAACGCATGTATGGCCATCTATGAAGAAACCAAGGACCCTGCATACCTTCCCCCACTCGTGCTGAAGAAGATGGTTCAATCGGGACAGCTCGGTAGGAAGACAGGCAAGGGATTCTACGACTATGCGAGCAAGTAGCAACGCGATGGAGCGCTGCACTTGTCCGGCAGAAGGAAGGAGTCAATAAGAAATGACAGGAATCGTATCGTACGCACCATATCTGCCCCTCAACAGGTTGGACAGGGCCGAGATTGGCCGCGCCTGGGGTAAGGGAGGCAAGGGAGAAAAGGCGGTCGCCAGTTTCGACGAAGATGCTCTGACCATGGCGGTTGCAGTCGGCCAGTCGTGCCTCAAAGGCATCGACGTCAAGACGGTCGACGGACTGTTCTTCGCCTCAACCACCGCACCCTACGCCGAGAAGCAATCGGCTGCCACCATCGCGGCAGCGCTCGGGATGGGAGCAGAAGTCTACACCGCCGATTTCGGCAACTCTCTCAGGAGCAGCACCAATGCGCTCCGTGCGGCCGTTGATGCCGTCAACAGCGGTTCTCTCAAGAATGTCCTTGTCTGCGCAGCAGACCGCCGAATTGCCCTCCCCAATGGCGCAAATGAGATGGCGTTTGGCGATGGCGCAGGCGCATTGCTCATCGGCAAGGAAGGCGTTGTGGCCTCCATCGACTCGATGTACACGATGTCCGACGAGATAATCGATGTATTCAGGTCAGACACCGACCGTTACGTGAAGTCATGGGAGGTCCGCTTCGTTCGCGACGATGGTCACGGCCGTGTGGTCCCCCAGGCAATCAAGGCCGCCCTGGACAAGCAGGGCGAGACGATTGCTGACTTCACGAAGATAGTGATGTACTCACCGGATGCGCGACAATTGGGCGCTGTCACCAAGGCCATGAAACTGGACCCTGCGAAGGTACAGGACACGTTCTTCAACGAGTTTGGCGATACAGGCAACGCACAGGTACTAATCACCCTCGCGGCCGCTCTTGAGCAGGCCAAGGCGGGCGACCGGATTCTGGTTGCGTCCTACGGCAATGGTGCGGATATATTCGCGCTTACCGCAGCCGAAGGTCTCGCCGCAGCGAAGCCTGCGCGCGACATAGACTACTACCTCACGACGAAACTCATGATCTCAACCTATGAGAAGTATCTTCGCTGGCGTGAGGTAGTTGAAGTGGAGCCCCCCGCCACCGCTGCAATGGAGCAGCCCTCTCCTGTTGCGCTCTGGCGCGACAACAAGAGCGGCCTTGACCTCCATGGTGTGAAATGCAGGAAGTGCGGCACCCCGCAGTATCCAGCACAGCGCGTGTGCATCGAGTGTGGCTCGAAAGACGATTTCGATGACTACTCGTTCTCAGACAAGGAATCGTTCCTTTCAACCTATAGCCATGACTCCCTGGGCGTCAGCGCTGACCCGCCAACCACCATCGCTGCTGTCGACTTCACGGGAGGCGGCAGAATCACGTGCGACATGACGGACAGAAACCCTGCGGAGATCAAGATTGGCATACCGATCGAGATGGTCTTCAGGATACTCAGAAACATCGGTGGCTTCTACACCTACTGGTGGAAAGCACGCCCGAAGAGAGACTAGCAACACTAGCTACAAGCGAGGTGAAAAATGGACGGAATCAAAGATAAGGTCGCTATCGTTGGGATGGGATGCTGCAAGTTCGGCGAAAACTGGGACAAGAGCGCCGACGACATGATAATCGACTCGGTATACGAGGCCTACGAGGACGCGGGCATCGAGCCGAAGGATATCCAGGCTGCATGGCTCGGCACCTACATGACTGAATGGACAGGACAGATGCTGTCACGTGCGTTGAAGCTCGACTTCATTCCAGTCACCAGGGTCGAGAATGCGTGTGCTACGGGTTCGGACGCCCTCCGGAATGCGTGCTACGCAGTCGCGTCCGGCGCGTGCGACATCGCACTCGCCGTCGGCGTCGAAAAACTGAAGGACTCAGGGTTCAGTGGACTGCCCGACTTCGAGATTCACCGAAGGCAGCTCAACACCTACCGGAGCCGCTCCTTCAGCCCTCCAGGGCACTTCGCGATGATGGCCACGAAGTACTTCGATAAGTACGGCCTCAGTTACGAGGAAGGCAAGCGCGTCATCGGGAGCATCTCCGTGAAGAACCACTACAACGGTTCGCTTCACCCCAAGGCTCACTTCCAGGCCGAGACAACCCTTGAGAAGGTTCTCAAGTCCCCAATCATCGCATCACCCCTCGGATTGATGGACTGCTGTGGCGTCAGTGATGGTGCGGCCGCAGCCATCGTAACCAGGGCCGATCTGGCGAAGAACTTCAGGCCAGACCCCATCTACCTCAAGGGACTCCAGATTGCCGTCGGCCCGGGCGAAGGCTACATGAGTCAGAAGTATGACTGGGTCCACGTCGAAGAGACCCTCAGGGCCGGACAGCGCGCGTACGCCGAGGCAGGCGTCAAGAACCCGCGAGAAGAGATCAGCATGGCTGAAGTGCATGACTGCTTCAGCATCACCGAACTGGTCATCATGGAGGACCTGGGATTCAGCGAGCGCGGCAAGGCGCCCGAGGATGTTGATGCCGGCTTCTTCAAACTGGACGGCGGTCTGCCGATCAATACCGACGGCGGTCTGAAATGCTTCGGACATCCCATCGGAGCGAGCGGCCTCAGGATGATGTACGAGGTCTACAAGCAGCTTCAGGGCAAGGCCGACAAGCGGCAGATTAAGAACCCGCGACTGGGTCTCACACACAACCTTGGCGGCACACCCGCCACTTGTAGTGTGAGTGTCATCATCGCCGGCAACGAGAAGGGATAGACACCTTCCGCAGGGTCGCCATGCCGATGGCGCATGGCCCTACGACGGCAACAGGACATCGAAAGGCGGTAGGACTGAGGACGACGGGTCCTCAGCCCGCCGCCTTTGTCTTTCCCTTTTCCAGAGACGCTGCGCACGAGTCAGGTTTCAGTTTCCTCGATTGACCCGCACGAGTATGATGCCTTTGCTTCCCGCGAGTAGCTGACCTATAATACAACCATGGAGAAGAGCACTTTCCGGACGAAGAGCGGTCTTGCACAATCCCTCAAGGGCGGCGTGATTATGGACGTCGTGACCGCAGAGCAAGCAAAGATAGCCGAGGACGCCGGGGCATGCGCAGTCATGGCCCTTGAGCGCGTCCCTGCCGATATCAGGGCAGCCGGCGGCGTGGCCAGGATGGCTGACCCGACGGTGATAACTGCAATCATGGAAGCCGTCAGCATCCCGGTCATGGCCAAGTGCCGCATCGGGCACTTCGTCGAAGCGCAGGTCCTGCAATCGATGGGCGTCGACTTCATCGACGAGTCGGAAGTGCTCACCCCCGCAGATGAGAGTTTCCACGTATGGAAACACGATTTCGATGTCCCCTTCGTGTGCGGTTGCCGGGAACTCGGAGAGGCGCTACGCCGCATCGCAGAGGGAGCGGCGATGATTCGAACCAAGGGAGAGGCTGGCACTGGCAACATCGTCGAGGCGGTACGCCACATGCGCGCTGTGCAGGACGGCATCCGCAGAGTACAGTCTCTGCAGAAAGAACAACTCGTCACAGAGGCCAAGAATCTCGGTTCACCCCTTCAGCTTCTCCTCGACCTGCACGAGTCAGGAAAGCTACCTGTCGTCAACTTCGCTGCCGGGGGAGTTGCCACTCCTGCCGATGCAGCACTCATGATGCAACTCGGAGCCGAGGGCGTGTTCGTCGGTTCAGGCATCTTCAAGTCCAGCAATCCCGCAGCGAGAGCGAAGGCTGTGGTGGAGGCTGTGACTCACTACCAGGACCCAGCCATCATCGCGCAGGTCTCCAAGGGACTTGGTGAGGCAATGCCCGGCATCGAGATCGGGTCCATTCCTCCGCAGGACCTTCTGGCCTCCAGGGGTTGGTAGGAGCGCGGTTGCGAAAGGTAGTAGCTGACGCACTTGATGCTCTCCTTGACGTGCTTCCGCCCCATGTCCGCGAACCTCTTCGCGAGCAGTCACGGATAAACGACATCCTCGAGATTGTCATAGACCTCGGGAGTCCCCCCGAAGCGCGCTTCCCTCAAGAGGAAGTGCTCGTCAGCAGCAAAGAAGTCGACCAGGAAGACATCGCCTATGTCGTGTCGCGAATCGGGGAGTTTACCAGTGACAACAGGGCGGGCATCGAACGTACGCTGCACCGCATCTCAGCGATGCGCAACCGCCATGGCGCCATTGTCGGACTCACCTGCAGGGTCGGCCGTGCCGTATTCGGCATGGTTGACATGATAGAGGACCTTATCGAGTCCGGGCAGAACATCCTGCTCCTCGGCAGACCGGGAGTTGGCAAGACGACCATGCTGCGCGAGGCAGCCAGGGTACTCGCAGACAGCGCGAAGAAGCGCGTCATCGTTATCGACACATCGAACGAGATTGCCGGTGATGGTGATATTCCCCATCCCGCCATCGGTCACGCTCGGCGCATGCAGGTCTCTTCTCCTGAACGGCAGCACGCAGTGATGATTGAGGCCGTCGAGAACCACATGCCCGAGGTCATCATTATCGATGAAATAGGAACTGAACTTGAGGCTCAGGCCGCGAGGACGATTGCCGAAAGAGGGGTACAACTCATCGGAACGGCACACGGCAACAGCTTGGACAACCTCATTCTGAACCCCACACTTGCCGACCTCGTTGGAGGCACGCAGTCCGTGACACTGGGAGACGAAGAGGCACGGCGGCGGCGCACGCAGAAGTCCGTGCTGGAACGCAGGGCACCTCCCACGTTCGACGTAATCGTTGAGATTGTCGATTTCTACCGTGTCTCGGTCCATCTGAATGTTGCCGAAGCTGTGGACAGCCTTCTGGCTCACAAGTCCGTGCAGACGGAGACTCGCTGGGTTGATAGCGAAGACCGCGTCCGGCGGGAGACCCAGCGCTCCACTGCCACTGGTGCCACAACTCGTGAAGAAGAAGCCGAGGTTTCGTTCCTTCCGGGTCATGAGATACCCGTCAGAATCTTCCCCTTCGGTGTGAACAAGTCCCGCCTCGATGTCGCTGCCAGAAGAGAGAAGAAAGCAATACAGATAGTGGAGGATTTCCGCGGCTCCGACCTGTTCCTGACAACGTTGCCTCACTACCGGCGGAAGCCGCAGCGGGTTCGCGACGCCGAAGCGCTCGGCATTCCGGTCTACGTGCTCAAGAGCAACGACCTCTCACAATTGCGCCAATGCCTGCACTCCATGTCGCCCGGCCTCTCAAGAACCAGCTATGTCCAGGAACTGCAGCAGACCCTCTCCAGCAGGAAAGGCAAGAACAGGGGCAGCGCCCAGCCACATGACAGAATCCCGCAGGAGGCAGCGTAGTCTGATGGGGCTGCTCATCACATTCGAAGGAGGCGAGGGCTGCGGCAAGAGCACCCAGTCCAAGCGCCTTGCCCAGAAGTTGACAGAAGCAGGTCATGAGGTGGTGCGGACCTACGAGCCAGGAGGTACCGACCTCGGCATGGAGATTCGGCGCTCATTGAAGAAGCCCCGAGAGACCACCGTAGCTCCCGAGACTGAACTGCTCCTCTTTGCCGCGGCAAGGGCGCAACTCACACAAGAGGTCATCCTTCCTGCACTCTCAGAGGATTGCATTGTCATCTGCGACAGGTTCACAGACTCCACTCTCGCATACCAGGGATACGGGAGAGGAATTTCTCTCGACCTCGTTGAGACTCTCAATACCATTGCGGCACGGGGAATCATTCCCGACCTCGTTCTGCTACTCGACATGGACCCGGCTCTCGCCCTCAAGAGGAAAATGCAGTCGCGCGACCGCTTCGAGTACGAGGACATCAGTTTCCATGAGCGCGTGAGAAAGGGCTACCTGTTCCTTGCGGAGCAGGACCCGGAGCGATGGCTGGTCCTGAACGCGGCACAGCCCCTGAACTACACGTCACAGGCTATCCTCGAAAGAGTCCAGGGTCTCATTGCACAACACCGGATACGGTTGCGCCGTTCGTAGTAGACGCCACCTGTGAGAGCAAGCAGGTCTGGCGGATTTCCATGACACATCGAGCAGCGATCGCCCTCAGCGGAGGCGCCGATTCCGCGGTGACGGCCCTCATCCTGCGAGAGCAGGACTACGACTTGTTCGCCCTCCATCTCCTTCTCGTCAACACGCCCGCATCATTGTTGCAGCACGACAGGGCGCGCGATATCTCACGTCGTCTCGGCATCGAATTCCAGGTTGTCGACCTCACTCAGCAGTTCGCTGAACGCATTGTGACGCCCTTCTGTTCGGAGTATGCCAGAGGAAGAACGCCGAACCCCTGCATCAGCTGCAACAGGGACATCAAGTTCGGCCTTATGCTTCAGGAAGCGTGGGAGAGAGGGGCCGACTTTCTGGCGACAGGTCACTATGCCAGGGTTGTGCGCACAGCGGGACAGGCCTCGCTGCTACGCGCAACTGACAGGCACGCAGACCAGTCCTACTTCCTCTACGCCATCGACGATACCGCCCTGGCAAGCGTCCTCTTTCCCCTCGGTGCAATGCCAAGAAAGAAGGTCCGAGCAGTCGCGCAGGACGAGGGTTTCCAGACGGGACAGCCGAGCCAGGACATCTGTTTCGTGAGCGAGAAGAGCTACCATCAGTTCCTTGAACCAAGGACGTCGGCTGTGCCGGGCGACATCGTGGACACCGCAGGGAAGGTCCTGGGAAAGCACAAGGGGCTTCCGTTCTACACTGTGGGACAGCGCCGTGGATTGCGATTGTCTCTTGAGGAGCCGCGCTACGTACTGAGACTCGATGCACCCAACAACAGGGTGGTGGTGGGCAAAGAAGATGAATTGTACGTCGACGCAGCACTATTGTCCGACCTCGTCTGGCATGGCGGCACGCCGGCCACGAGTGAACTGGATGTATGCGCGAAGACCCGATTCCGCTCGCGAGAGGCTCCCGCACGCGTAACTGTGGATAAAAACGCCGCGTGCGTAGCTTTCAGCGAGCCACAGCGTGCGATTGCCCCCGGTCAGTCGGTCGTGTTCTACGAAGGCGATGTCGTGCGTGGAGGCGGCATCATCACGGAGAGCACGCGTGGAGGCACCCCGTGACCACCGCACAACGCTACCCCACTGCAGAGAGGGAGACCGAACTGCGTGAAGAGCGACTGTGGCCGGTCGCGGGAGTGGATGAGGCGGGCCGCGGTGCGCTGGCCGGCCCCGTTGTTGCCGGAGCTGTGGTGGCTGACTGGTGTCTGCACTTTCCATGGCACGATGAAGTGCGCGACAGCAAGCAACTCTCGGCCTCCAAACGAGAGCAACTGTTCGACATTATCTGTCTCGAAACAAGCGGCGTCGGCGTCGGAATCGTCCCGAATACGGACGTTGATGCGATTGGCATCGCTGCCGCCACCCGCAAGGCGATGTGCCTGGCACTCGACAACCTTGCGGTGCGCCCGAACTACGTGCTCATCGACTGGATGACGCTGCCACAACTGCGGATTCGGCAGGAGGGAATCGTGAAAGGAGACAGCCGATGTCTCTCCATCGCCTGCGCATCCATCATTGCGAAGGTCACCCGTGACCGCATCATGAACGAAATGGATACGCTCCATCCGGGGTACAACTTCTCTCAGCACAAGGGCTACGGCACTGTTAGTCACCTCGCGCTTCTCAGGGACAATGGGGCATGTCCCGTTCACCGTTTCAGCTTCCGGCCCGTGCGACTGGTAGAGGCAGGTCTTCTTTGAAGCCTGCGGAGGTCGGACGGCGTGGCGAGGAACACGCAAAGGACCTGCTCAAGAAGCGCGGGTATAAGATAATCGAGACCAACGCTCGTGGCCACTACGGAGAGATAGACATCGTGGCGAAGACGAAGGACTGCCACGTGTTCGCGGAGGTGAGAACACGTACTACGAACGAATTCGGGACTCCCGAGGAGTCCGTCAACCACCGCAAACAGCACAAGCTGGTCACCTGTGCACTGGATTATGTGGCTACTCACGAGGGGTTCGAGGACAAGCCATGGCGAATCGACGTAGTGGCGATTGAGCTGGATGAGAAGGGCAACCCAACGCGCACCGATATCATCGAGAATGCTGTGCCCCTGTCCTGATAGTCCCCGTAGTATAATGGCGCAGATTCCGTTGGAACGAGGAGGCATCACATGAAGGTTTTCGTTTCTTTCTGGCTGCCCGAAGCCCCTATCGCAATACTGCGGCAGAAGCACACCGTCGTCATGAACGAGGAGCAACGCGTATTGCCGCAGGACGAACTCATAGCAGGGCTTGCGGATGCTGATGCCATGCTCTGTGTCGGAAGCCGAGTAGACAAGACGGTGCTGGATGCAGTTGGCCCGAAGCTGAAGATTATTGCCAACTGGGGCGTCGGCTACAACAACATCGATGCGGAATATGCCGCCACAAAAGGCATCATGGTCACCAATACTCCGGACGTGCTGACGGAGACAACTGCAGACCTTTCCTGGGCGATACTTATGGCCGTGGCAAGAAGAGTCGTCGAGGCCGACAAGTACGTCAGGGCGGGCGATTTCGTGGGCTTCAAGCCGTTCGCGATGCTGGGGGCGGATGTGTGGGGCAAGACGATTGGCATCATCGGCTACGGACGTATCGGTCAGGCAGTCGGACGGAGAGCAAAGGGCTTCGGCATGAGGGTCCTCTATCACAACAGGAAACCGGTCGCGGATGACCCGTCGGGTGCTGAGTACACCGATATCGACTCGCTTCTGAAGGAATCGGACTTCGTGTCTTTGTATGTACCTCTTTCCGACGAGACGCGGCACCTTATCGACGCAAAGAGACTCGCTCTCATGAAGCCGTCTGCCTTCCTCGTGAACATATCACGCGGCCCCGTGGTCGACGAGCAGGCGCTTGTCGACGCGCTGAAAGCGAAGACGATTGCCGGAGCTGCGCTCGACGTGTTTGAGAAGGAGCCCGAAGTGACAAAGGAGCTTCTCACCATGTCCAACGTGGTGCTGACACCTCACATCGGTAGCGGAAGCTGGGAGACAAGGACCAACATGGCCCACGTGTCCGTGAAGAACATCATTGCCGCTCTCGACGGACAGACTCCCCCCAACCTCGTGAACAAGCCGGTAGGACCTCGAGGCTAAGCAGCAATCCAGATTGACATCGCGGTGGCGGGCGCGGTTGCCCGCCACCGTCGCATCCAACGAAAGAGTCTATGCGGTCTTCGTCCCGGCAGCCTTCTGCAATCCGAGTTCCGCGATGGCAGTCTCCCGCATCTTGAACTTCTGTATCTTGCCCGTGACCGTCATGGGAAACTCGCTGACGAACTTGACGTACTTCGGTATCTTGTAGTGGGCAATCTTACCCTTGCAGTACACCTTCAGCTCCTCTTCTGTGAGCGTCTCACCTTCACGTACCTCAATCCACGCCTGAATCTCTTCACCGTACTTCTCATCAGGGACGCCAATGACCTGGACGTTCTTCACCTTCGGGTGACTGAAGAGGAACTCCTCAATCTCCCGTGGATAGATGTTCTCGCCTCCCCTGATAATCATCTCCTTGGCTCTGCCCGTTATCTTGCAGTATCCCCGCTTGTCCATGGTGGCAAGATCACCGCTGTGCAGCCACCCCGCAACGTCGATGGTCTGAGCGGTCGCTTCGGGATTGTTGTGATAGCCACGCATGATGTTATAGCCGCGATAGCAAATCTCACCATTCACTCCGCAGGGAACGATGGCGCCGGTTTCCGTATCGATAACCTTGACCTCAACGTGCGGACTGGGGAGGCCAACGGTGTTGGTGCGGTCCTCCAGCGCTGCGTCCACGGGCGTCTGGGTCGCAATCGGTGATGACTCGGTCTCGCCATAGCCGATGGTCATCTCGCTCGCGTGCATCTTCCCGCCGACCTTCTTCATAATTTCCACGGGACAAGGCGCCCCCGCCATGATGCCCGTGCGCAGCGAACTGAGGTCGAACGAATCAAACTCCGGATGTTCCAGTTCCGCAATGAACATCGTCGGCACTCCGTGAAGCGCCGTGCACCTCTCCTGCTCCACCGCTTTCAGAGTCGCGAGGGCATCGAAGCTCTCCGCAGGCACTACCATCGTTGCTCCATGCGTGACGCACGCCAGGTTCGCAAGTACCATGCCGAAGCAGTGGTAGAAAGGCACGGGTATGCAAAGCCGGTCAGCGTGTGTCAGTTTCATGCCTTCCCCGGAGAAGAACCCGTTGTTGAGGATGTTGTGGTGCGTCAGCGACGCACCCTTCGGTTGGCCAGTTGTCCCCGACGTGTACTGGATGTTGATAACGTCGTCGAAATCCAACGATGCTTGACGATTGTCAAGTTCCTCGTCACTCACGCCCTCACCGAGAGCAAGGAACTCCTTCCATCCATACATGCCGGGATTGCTGCCTTCTCCGATAAGAACCGCGCTGCGGAGTTGAGGCAGAACAGCCGACGCTATCGCCCCGGGAGAGGCTTCACGTGCTTCGGGGCACACCTCATAGAACATCGAGACGTAGTCCGAGGTCTTGAACCGCTCAATGAGCAGAAGCGCGCGTGCACCGGAGTTGTTGAGTGCGTGCTCAAGTTCGTGCGTCCGGTACGCGGGATTGATGTTCACCAGGACGGCCCCCATCATGGCACTGCCGAATTGCACGAGCACCCATTCGGGGTGATTGGTCGCCCATATCCCCACCCTGTCTCCCGCTCCAATTCCGAGCTTCATCAGGGATTTGGCCACTCTGCGGCAATCACCCCTGAACTGAGAGTAGGTCCAGCGGCGTCCGCCGGGAACGTCAACAAGTGCCTCATTTGCGGGAAACTTCTCAGCGATGTGGTCCAGGTAGTCCGGAATGGTGAGTCCTAGCAGCGGTTGGGCTGAGACGCCATGCGCGTAGCTCAGCAAAAGTGAGCGCGTCATCCCTATCCCTCCTTACAGAACGAGTTCACCACCTCGCAGCCCTGCAGATGCAGGGGAGCACAGAGCCGCGGATAGACCTTACCCTACGCTACATGTATTTGCTGAGAGCCTCGGGCACCAGTACAGTGCCTTCCGGTTGCTGGTAGTTCTCCAGCACGGCAATGAGTACTCTCGGTAGCGCCAATCCCGAACCGTTCAGTGTATGGACGAATTGAGGTTTGGCCCCAGCCTCCGCGCGGAATCGCACGTTGGCCCGCCTCGCCTGGAAATCCTGGCAATTGCTGCATGAACTCACTTCGAGCCACTCGTTCGAGCCGGGTGCCCACACCTCAATGTCGAACGTCTTGCAGGACGCGAATCCGATATCTCCGGTACAGAGTTGTACGACGCGGTAGGGAAGGTTCAGTTTCTGCAGTACCTCCTCTGCATCAGAGAGCAGCGAGTAGAGTTCTGCATCGGAGTTCTCGGGCAAAACGTATTTATAGAGTTCGACCTTATCGAACTGATGACCTCTCTTGATGCCGCGCGTATCTTTTCCTGCAGCCATCTTCTCGCGGCGAAAGCAGGGAGTGTATGCCGCGTAGTAGATAGGCAGTTGTGCCCCATCCAGAATCTCATCACGGTGCATGTTGGTCAAGGGAACCTCGGCCGTGGGAACGAACCAGAAGTCCTCTTCGGCATCGTGATAGAGATTGTCCGCAAACTTCGGCAGATTGCCGGAACCGACCATGCATTCCCTGCGCAGCATGAACGGCGGATATATCTCTGTGTACCCGTGGTCTTTCGTGTGCAGTTCGAGCATGAAGTTGATGAGCGCATGTTGCAGGCGGGCACCAAGCCCCTTGAGTACATAGAATCGGCTACCGGACAGCTTGACGCCTCTCACGAAATCGATGATGTCCAGACGCTCGCCTATCTCCCAGTGGGGAGCGGGAGTGAAATCGAACTGTCTCGGAGTTCCCCATGTGCGAGCGATAACGTTGTCGTCAGCGTCCTTTCCCAGTGGTACGCTCTCATGCGGCATGTTGGGAAGCTCGAGAAGGAGCGAATCCAGTTCGTCCTTCGCTTCCTTCATTCTGCCCTGCAACTCGGCTATCTCTTCACCCAGTTCGCGCATCTCCGCCATGAGTTCGGGAGGGCGTTCCTTGCTCCGTCCGAATTCCTTACTGGCCTGGTTGTGCTTCGCACGAAGGCTCTCAATCTCCTGCAACAGCGCCAGGTGTTTCTCATCGGCCTTGATGACAGCGTCGAGGATGCCGGGCATGCCTCGCGACTCCATCGCCCGCTCAACACGTTGACGGTCTTCCCTGATTAGCCGTATATCAATCATCGCGCTTCCCCTTTAGCTGAGGAAAAAGTATCACGTCGCGGATGGAATCCTGCCCCGTCAGCAGCATGACAAGCCGGTCGATGCCGATGCCGAGTCCCCCCGTTGGTGGCATACCATACTCCATCGCCTCAATAAAGTCTTCATCAGCAATCTCGACTTCTTCATCGCCAACCTGCTCCCGCAGTTGCTGCTCCAGGCGCTCGCGCTGGTCGACGGGGTCGTTCAATTCCGTGAAGGCATTCGCGAATTCCATTCCCGAAATGAATGCCTCGAACCGCTCCACCATCCGGTCATTGCCCCTCTTCCGCTTCGGAAACGGCGACATATCGATAGGATAGTCGAGCAGAAATGTCGGCTGCACGAGCTTCGGCTCCACGAAGGTTGAGATGAGGTCATCGATGAGCTTGGCCCGACGTGGCTCGCCCTCGACTCTCATTCCCTGTTGCAGCATCCTCTCATGAAGAAGCTCGGCTTCCTGAAACTCCTCGATGTCGATTCCGCACGCCTCTTTGATGGCATCCCTGAGATACAGTCGCTTCCACGGTGGTGCCAATTCAATCTGCTGTCCGCGGAACTGGACGCAGCTGCTGCCAAGCACCTCCTGTGCAACCGTCGAGAAAAGGCGCTCAGTGAGGCTCATCATGTCTTCATAGTCGGCATACGCGCAGTAGCACTCCATGAGCGTGAACTCAGGGTTGTGCCGCACTGAGATGCCCTCGTTCCTGAACACTCTGCCAAGTTCGTACACCCTGTCGATGCCGCCAACTATGAGTTTCTTAAGAGAGAGTTCCAGCGCAATGCGAAGGAAAAGGTCTTCTCCCAGGGCATGGTGATGGGTGACAAACGGCTTCGCAAGCGCGCCGCCTGCTTTCGACTGGAGAACCGGGGTCTCTACCTCGACGTATCCCTGTCCATCCAGGAAGCGCCGGGTCGCACTCACTATCCTGCTGCGCAGCATGAACGTGCGGCGCACTTCTTCGTTCGAAATAAGGTCGAGATACCGCTGCCGGTACCTCGTCTCAACATCCACGAGGCCATGCCATTTCTCAGGCAGAGGCCGTATGGACTTGGCAAGAATCTGATACTTCGCCACATCGACGGTGACCTCTCCGGTCTTTGTGAGGAAGAGTTCTCCCTTCGCGCCGACGAAATCGCCTACACCGATATCGCGCAGGAGTGCGTATTCCTCATCTCCCAGAAGGTCTCTTCGAAGGCATACCTGCATCCTGCCTGAGGCATCCATGAGGTCAAGGAAGGCCATCTTCCCCATCTTTCGCCTGGCCATTACCCGGCCGGCAATTGAGACAACCTGCGTCCGCTCACCCTCCCGTTCGCACAATGCGCGGGCAGCGGCAGCGGTGTGGTCCGAATGATACGTGTGGGGATACGGGTCGATGTCACGCGCTCTCAGGTCCTGAATGGTCTTGAGACGTTCTTCCGTGACACGATCAAGGCGTGAAGTCATGGTATTCCCTTCGCTGCCGGAGGCACGTGTGCCTCGACGTACAACAGCACCGTCTTTGAGGATGCCCTAGGCCAGGTCGTCCGCCCCTTCACTCTCCGCACGAGCGTTGTCCATAAGGACGGACTGCGCTCGCTCCAGGTATGATTCGGGGACAAGAACCCGAACTTCGCCCAGTCCGTCGATGGTAAGACCATATACGACACTGGCGCTTTCGTAGCTGAGCGCTGCTGGGATACCTTCGTCCTCCAGCCGGGCGCGGATTATCTGGGCTTCACCGTGCCTTGACTTGCAGAGGACCACCAACGCATTCCCGGCATCCATTGACTCTGTCGACTATTCTAACAGAAAGCACAATCGCCACCAACGTACACGCCCTTCTCGCAAGCACCACAATCATACGTGAGGAGTGACATCACCCCGCTGCTGTGATGGACTGTGCGCCGATTGCCGGACAGGCCAAGGAGGACCACGCGCATGAAGGTCGACGCAGTACAAGCATCTCCTGTTCTTCCCATGAACAGGGACGCAATCGTCGACATCGCGTCGCGCGCCTGTACGCTCGCAAGTCCGTGTTTCGTGGTGTTGTCCACAAAGTACGTTACTCCTTGTGAAAGGGGACGTGCAGGATCTGGCAATGCAAGCTGGACCTTCTTCGGCGGAAGCGCGATTATCGGGCCTGAAGGCGACCTTATCGCGGGACCAGTGCATGATGAAGAACTTATCTTGCACGGAGATGCCGACTGCGACCGACTGGTGCCTCGCAAAGCCAGCACAGATGTGAGCGGAAAAGACAATCGATGGGACATCATGCGCGTCGAGAGTAAGGCGCGGCGCTACACCCCTTCCAGCGGGTCGTTCGGCCAACAGCAATCATCGGACATGACACTGACAGCCACGACGCAGGATAGTATGGAGCAACTAACCAGCGCGTTTGAGAGCAGGCTCGATGCGATTGCAGAAGAGTTGCGACGGCTGAGACAATCCATCGAATACCCGGGAGAACTTCATTGACCGCTCGTATCCTTGACCAGCTTCCCTTTCCTACGATAGAATTCGTTGGTTGTCCGTCGTTTTCGGACAATCCGCGGCGTGCCTTTTACCATTGCAAGGGAGGAACTGTGATTTGTTTGCGTTGGGACGACATCTCCTTATAGAACTCACTGGCTGCAACGTGACACTGCTCGATGACCTCGAGTTCCTCAAGCAGAGCCTCCACTCAGCGGCAGTCCGCAGTGGTGCCACGGTTGTTGGCGATTCCTTCTACCACTTCAGCCCACAAGGGGTGAGCGGTGTGGTGAACATCGCCGAATCGCACATATCGATTCACACATGGCCGGAATGTGGCTACGCTGCGCTGGACGTATTTACCTGTGGCGACAGGGTGGAACCGGAAGAGGCCGCACGCCTCATCTCCGAGTCCCTTGAGGCAAAGCACTGTTCCCTGGTGGAGTTGAAGCGCGGCCTACTACAGCAAGGCGTGGTGAATAACGCAACCATATGAGCAATTCCGCCCTCGATAACAAGCGCACGTGGTTTCACGACGGACTGACTCCCAACCTCGAAATGGTCCACAGGGTTGAGGATTTCCTGTACTGTGGCCACAGTGCGTATCAGTCGATTGAGGTCATCAAAACAAGCACCTTCGGCACGTGTCTCGTACTGGACGGCAAGATTCAGTCGAGCGAAGCCGATGAGTTCGTCTATCATCAGGCCCTTGTCCAACCAGCGATGATTACCCATCCCGACCCACGGCGTGTGCTCATAGCGGGCGGCGGCGAAGGAGCCACACTTCGTGAGGTCCTGAGGCACAAGACCGTTGAGCACGCGACGATGGTTGACCTCGACGAGGAAGTTGTCTCCACCTGTCGGCAGTATCTCCCCTCCTTCAGTGCGGGAGCCTTCGATGACCCACGGACGGAGTTCATCGTGGGCGACGCGAGGAAGTTCGTTGAAGAGAGCACAAGGACGTTCGACGTCATCATAATCGACCTGCCTGACCCTCTTGAGGCCGGTCCCGCCCAGTTTCTCTACACCCGTGAGTTCTACACCGCAGTCAAGAACCGGCTTGCCCCGGGCGGCATGATTGCCGTCCAGTCAGAGCCGTCGCGCTGGTATGACCTCGACGCATTCGTAGCCATCGTACGGACGCTCCGAGACGTCTTCACCCATGCCACACCCTACCAGGCCCACATCCCATCCTTCTCAAGTCTCTGGGGCTTCACAAATGCGTCCGACACGCTTGAGCCTGGCTCCTTGTCTCCGAGAGAAGTCGACGACCGAATCGCCGCGCGCGTCACTGGCGACCTGCGCGCATTCGACGGCATTACGTACACCGGGATGTTCTCAATTCCACGGCACATCCGCAGCGAGATTGAGAAGGCGGACAGAGTAATCACGGATACGTGCCCCCTCGACGTCTACTGACCGAGATTCACCCTGCAGTTTTCCTCTCGACGAGCCCGATGGTATACTGCTCTATTCGTATGGATGTACTGACTTCCTTAAACCCCTCGCAAAGAGAAGCGGTCGAGACGACCAGCGGCCCTCTTCTCATCATAGCCGGCCCTGGAAGCGGCAAGACCCGCGTCATCACGAATCGCATTGCACACCTCGTGACTTCATGCGGCGTGAGTCCCAGCAACATCATGGCCGTCACGTTTACGAACAAGGCCGCCCGTGAGATGCGACTGCGCATCCAGGAGATAATGGGTAGCGCCTGTGCCGGACTCACCGTTGGGACGTTCCACGCCATCTGTTGTCGCATATTGAGAACCGATGGAAAGGCAGTGGGGCTGAGTCCGGGCTTCGTTGTGTACGACGACGATGACCAGATTAACCTGATCAAGCAGACCTTGCAGGAACTCAAACTCGACCCCAAGCAATACTCGCCGAGAAGCATCCAGTCCTCCATCAGCGCCGCCAAGAGCCGCCTGCTCACCGAGCAGACGCACGCCGAATCAGTAAGCAGCTACTTCGAAGAGATCGTCCAGCGAGTTTATCAGCGATATCAATCGCTGCTGTCCTTGAGCGACGCTGTCGACTTCGACGATATCCTCCTCAAAACGGTACACCTGTTCCAGGCAAATCCCGACGTGCTTGCCCGCTATCAGGAACAGTACGTGCATCTGCTCGTCGACGAGTTTCAAGACACGAACATGGCCCAGTTCGAACTGGTGAAGCTGCTTGCAGGCAAGCATCGAAACCTGTGCGCAGTAGGCGACCCCGATCAGTCTATCTACTCGTGGCGATGTGCCGATGTACGGAACCTCTTGAGTTTCAACAACGAGTATCCCGACGCCACCGTCGTCATGCTGGATCAGAACTACCGCTCCACAAAGACTATTCTGAAGGCTGCCACACAGGTCATAGCCAGCAACACGCTGCACAAAGAGAAAGACCTGTGGACAGAGAACGCCGAGGGCAAGCCTGTTGTGATGTCCGAATGCCTGAACGAGAAGGACGAGGCTCAGAAGGTCATTGCCATTATCGACAAGCTCGTTCAGCGCGACGGGTTGTCGTATGGAGACTGTGCCGTTCTGTACCGTATTAATGCACAGTCACGGGCGCTGGAAGAGGGATTGATGAGGTTTGGCGTGCCCTACCGACTTGTCGGCGGCACGAGATTCTACCGCAGGCAGGAGATTCGAGACATCATCGCCTACCTCAGGGTCGTACACAATGCGCACGACTCGATAAGTCTCGCGCGCATCATCAATACGCCCGGCAGAGGCATAGGACAGGGCACGCTCACGAGGCTCCAGACAAGAGCCAGCGAGAATGGAGAGTCGCTCTACGATGCTCTCTCATACACTGCGAAAAGGACAGACCTCGCCGCTAGGGCCAGTAATGCGCTGAGCCGGTTTCTCGCCCTTATCGATGGGATTATCGAGCGTAGTCAGGAGCTTGCGCTGCCTGAACTCATTGAGGAGATCCTGGTTCGTACTTCCTACCGCGCGTACCTCATGGAGCGCGACGATGGCGAGGACCGCTGGGAGAACGTACAGGAACTCAAGACTGTCGCGGCGGACTATGCCGACCTCGCTCCCAGAGAGGCTTTGCCCATGTTCCTCGAGAAGGTGAGCCTGGTATCCGATACGGACGAGATGAACGGGGCATCCGACGTAGTGACGCTTATCACGCTGCACCAGGCGAAAGGCCTCGAGTTCCCTGCAGTCTTCATGATAGGGATGGAGGACGGCGTTCTGCCGCACCGGAAGTCCTTCGATGACCCGGCCGCGATGGAGGAGGAGTGCAGGCTCTGCTACGTGGGTATGACCAGGGCACAGAAGTATCTCTTCCTCTCACGTGCGCACCGCCGCAACCTTTTCGGCAATGGTCTCGCCAACCCCCCATCACGATATATCGAACGCATCAGCCCTGACATCCTCACTGCCCGCGGACTGTGGGGCGAGGACGACGTTGACCTCAGCGGCGCTCTCTACACTCAACCGCTGGCCTACGGCGTGTCCGACGAAGAATTCCGCGTGGGAGACTGGGTCTACCACAAGAAATTCGGGCAGGGCGTTGTCATGGACTGTTTCCCCGACAAGAACGACCTTGTTATTACCGTCTCCTTTGAGGATTCAGGCCCCAAGAGACTCCTCCTCAGCCTGGCCCACCTCGACAAGATCGAGCGCTTCGACAGCATGCCCTGAGATACTGTTGACAGGATACACGCAACCGTGTAGACTCGAATCACGTGGACCTGCATGTATTGCCTCCTGATGTCGCCTCCCGAATAGCTGCGGGAGAGGTCGTCGAACGGCCTGCATCGGTCGTGAAGGAACTCGTCGAGAACGCGATTGATGCCCGCGCGACCAAGATTGACATTGAGTGCCGAAGAGGTGGTATCGACCTCATCTGCGTGGCCGACAATGGAACCGGCATCCCGTCTTCGCAGGTGGAGATTGCCTTCCGGCGCTATGCCACCAGCAAGATAGGCTCAATCAACGACCTTGTGAACGTCCGCAGTCTCGGTTTTCGCGGAGAGGCGCTGCCAAGCATCGCGGCAGTCGCAGACGTCGAGATATCGACCTGTATTGAAGGTGAGCCCCTCGGCAGCTATGTCTACCTTCACGGCGGCGTCGTTGCCCAGAAGGAGAGTAAACCCCGCGCACAGGGAACAACTATTGCGATACGGCGACTGTTCCGCCACTTCCCTGCACGATTGAAGTTCCTGAAGTCAGAGTCAACCGAGAACAGCCACAGCGCCCTCGTCATCAGCCAGTATGCGCTCGCCTACCCGCTTGTCAGCTTCAGCCTGCTCATGGAAGACCGCCTCGCACTCCGCAGCCCCGGAAGTGGAGACGTCCGTGACGTTGTCACGCAACTGTACGGCACGGAGCTGGGCAAAGCGATGGTTCCCATCGACGTCTCGCTCGATTCACTGCACCTCACCGGCCTCATCGCACCGGCATCGCTGTCAAGGGCAGGACACGGACATCAAAGCACGTTCGTCAATCAACGGTGGGTGCGCAGCCCCCTACTTCAGAGAGCCATCGATGAGGCATACCGAGGACTCCTTCCCGAAGGTCGGCACGCGATTGCGATTCTCAACATCGAACTACCGCCAGACCGTGTTGATGTGAACGTGCACCCGAGCAAAGCCCAGGTGAAATTCGCCGACGAGCAATCCATGTTCAGAGCCGTCCGCGAAGCAGTCCGCACCACGCTTTCGAAGACGAGCATAGCCAGTGAGGCGCAGCACCTGTCTTCATGGGGAAGTACCTCCACACAGAGCACATGGGCGGTGCACGAGTCGGAGCCACAGACCCCTGCATTTGAGACCGGTCTGATACCACCATCCACAGACTCGGCTTCGATTCCCCCTCTACGCATACTCGGACAGATAGCAACCACCTACGTAGTGGCGGAGGGTCCCGACGGGATGTACGTCATCGACCAGCACGCGGCACATGAGCGCATCACGTATGACCGGCTGATTGAACGCCGAGAAGGACGCGAACCTGAGATTCAGGGTTTGCTCGAGCCACTCGCTATCGAGCTCACACCTGCAGAGGACGCGGTGTTGGGGAGTCTGAGGGAGGAGATAGCGACTCTTGGCTTCACGCTGGAGCCATTTGGCGGACGCAGTTACCTGCTTCGAAGTATCCCTGCCGTTCTGGCAGGCGGAGACGCCGCCTCAGTCCTCAGGGAGATTCTTCTGGACCTGTCACGGGGCAATCAACCCCACACCCTGGAGGGACTTGCAGAGACGGCTGCGTGCCATGCAGCTGTCCGCGCAGGACAGACACTCTCGCCGCAAGAGCTGCGACATCTCCTGATTCAACTCGAACAGTGCACCCAGCCAAGGACCTGTCCGCATGGACGACCTACGATAATCCGCTTCAGCCTGGGTCAGCTTGAGAGACTGTTCGGCCGCCGAGCCTAGTCGTTGGCCTCCCCGTGCGCCTCAAGTCGCTCGTTGTACCGCAGCAGCCGATTTCCTGAGCGCGCCGCGTGCCGGATGGAATTGAAGACCGCGATTCCTGCCCTGTAGCACTTCTCTCTTGCCTGCACCATCCACAGGTAGTGCTCGGGGAATGTCATCATCTGGATTGCCACAACCACGGGTTTCCCAAAATCGGTATGCGCCTGGACGATGTCGTCAATCAGCTTGGTCCATATCTGAGCATGGGTTTCAGGAGGCCGGGCGATAAGACCCATGGAGATGTGAACGATAGTCACATCGATGCCGTCGTATTCACTGAACGCCTTGAGAATGGGATAGTAGCCGATGGTCCACGCTTCGGCAGAGAGGTCCATAGGGTTGTTGATAATCGTGCCAGCCTCACTTCCGAGGAGGGCCGACATCCGCTGTCTCAGTTCATCCGGGAAGGGAGAGATAATCAGCCCTTCCTTCGAGGCTTCGTCTCCCGCTAGCACAGTCGCTCCCCCTCCCAGACCGAGCAATGCCACCCTCCTGCCCGGCGGAGTGGGGAAGAACGTGAAAGCAACGGCCATGTCTATCCACTCTTCAATAGTGTCGACTCGCACTGCATTCACCTGCTCAAGTAGTCCATCCCACACCTTGTCCGCACCTGCGAGAGAGCCGGTGTGGGATGCCGCTGCGAGTGCACCCGATTCGGTGACGCCGACCTTGAGGACGATGACCGGCTTCTTCCGTGCAGCGCGCTCAAGCGCCCGCTTGAATGCAGGACCATCCTTCACTCCCTCGATGTAGGCCATGATGATGGTCGTCTCCGGGTCATCAGCCATGTACTCCATAAGGTCCGTCTCATTGACGTCGCTCGCATTTCCATATGACACCACTTTGCTGAAGCGAACACCCCTGCGTGCGGCCTCACGTGCGACGTACATCGCGTTGCCGCCGCTCTGACAGATTACCCCTGTGCCACCACTCTCCTTCTCGACGTCAGCGAGGAATGAGACGCCGGAGCCGGGACAATACACGCCCATGCAGTTGGGGCCGACTATCCGGATGCCATGCTCGCGCGCCAGCCGCAGCAGCTCGCGTTCCATGTCGATTCCCTCTTGCTGCCTCAACTCTGAGAAGCCTGAGGTGAAGAAGTGCACCGCTTTGACGGACTTCACGATGCAGTCCTTCATGAGCTGAATCGCACCGGAGGCGGGAATCGCGGATATGACAAAGTCGACAGTCCCTGGAATCTCCGTCAGCCTGGAGTAAACCGGTAATCCCTGTATCTCTCCCCCTTTGGGATTGACGGGGTACAACTTGCCTTTGAAACCCATTTCAATCATCGAGTTGAGGTAGCTGTTGCCACCGAGCTGGCCACGCCCCCCTTTGGTCGAGACTCCCACAATGGCGATGGACTTCGGCTTGAAAAGAGCGTCTAGATTGGACGTACTCATGCTTCTCCTTGCTACGGCCGCAGTAGTGCTGTCTGTTGATTGTACTATTCGCACACATGGGCATCAAACCGACGCTGCCTGCGTAAGAATCCAACTACCCTCAACGACCGGGTTGCACTTTCAGTCCCTTGTGCTACACTTTTTGGCTCGCGCACACGTTGGCGCAGGAGGGACCATGATTAGAGCAGCAGTCGTCGGAGCCACAGGAATAGTTGGACAGCAGTTTCTGGTCGCACTCAAGGGCCACCCGTGGATAGAAGTGAAGTCACTCGCGGCCTCCGAGCGGTCGGCGGGCCAGCTCTATCGCGACGCAATTACGGACAAGTCTTCCGGAGCGGTCCGCTGGTTCTGCGACGAAGCACCGGTTGAAGAGTTCATGGACCTGCCCGTGGTGAACGCAAACGAACTATCGACTGCGGATATAGACGTCGTGTTCTCCGCCATCGATTCCGGGCCTGCGAAGATTCTTGAACCGATATACGCGGCCGAGGTACCCGTGGTAAGCACTGCCTCAGCGTTCCGCTACGAGGATGATGTGCCGATACTCCTCCCCGGCGTCAATGCCGACCATGCCCGTTTGCTGGAGGCGCAACAAAAGAGGCGCGGATGGAAGGGCTTCGTGACGCCGGACCCCAATTGCACAACCATCGGGCTCGCCATCACGTTGAAACCGATCCAGCAGGCATTTGGAATCGACTCCGTGATAATGACCTCCTTGCAGGCCATGTCGGGAGCAGGTCGGAGCCCCGGCGTGATTGGCCTGGACATACTGGACAACATCATTCCCTACATCCCCGGAGAGGAAGAGAAGGTCCAGATTGAGACACAGAAGATTCTCGGCATTCTTGAGGGCGACAGCATACGGCCGGCCGGATTCGCGGTAAGCTGCACCTGCACCAGAGTAGCAGTGCTGGAAGGGCATACCGAGTCCGTGTTCGTGTCCACGAAGACACCGTGCGACGTAGCCTCCGTCATAAAGGCGATGACCGAATACAACAGCGGGCTCGCGATTGCAGGACTTCCTTCCGCTCCGCAGAATCTGATTTCCGTCACCACGGACCCCTTCAGGCCCCAGCCGCGACTGGACAGAGACAACGAAGGGGGAATGGTGACGACAGTGGGTCGCGTCCGTCAGGATACCGCTCTCAAGAACGGCATTAAGTACATGCTCGTCTCACACAACACGAAGATGGGTGCCGCGAAGGGGGCCGTGCTTACCGCGGAGATGCTCATCAGAGACGGGTATATCGCGTAGGGACTTCCGGCTACTCGTCGAACGAGGCGGCCTCCATGGGCTGCCGGTTCACGTGAAGCGAGAACACATCCGGTCGGGCATAGTGCCCCACGTTGTCGAGCATCATCTTCTCCTCCGGCAGCCGGTTCAGGTCTATGTCTCCATAGACTATGGTCTCGCAGTCGTACACGGGACCGGCAATGAACCGTCCATCGGGGCCAATGATGGCACTACCGCCAAGACACAACTTCTGTGGCAGGTTCCGCATCTCTTCCCGCAGTTCGAAATCCGGCGGGAGCATCTCCTGTGTGAAGTAGCTTCCCGCAGCAACGACGAACATCCGCCCCTCGAAAGCCATAGTGCGACACGAGAGCAGGAATGTCTCTGTCGCAGTTGGCCATACCGCGGCGTGCACCTGCTCGCCTGCCGCGTAGAGTGCGTACCGGGCAAGGGGCATCCAGTGCTCCCAGCACACCAGACCACCGATACGCCCAAGTGAACTGTCGAAGACCGACAAGGTAGAACCGTCCCCCCTTCCCCACACCATTCTCTCATGATAGGTCGGCACAAGCTTCCTGTGCTTGCCAAGCAGCGTTCCATTCCTGTCGATGAACACCATCGAGTTGTAAAGGGTTCCACTCGTCGTTCGTTCGTGCACTCCCATCACGACCGCAACGTTGTGCTCCCGCGCTGCCTGACAGAGACGGTCCACCGCAGGACCGGGGATGTCAACTGAATTACGGTACAGTTCACCGTAGATCCTCTTCGCGGGTCCGTAGTTCCAGCGGGAATCGGCGTTGGTCCACACGGGATAGCCGGGAATCCACGTCTCCGGAAACACCGCCAGCGATGCGCCTCCTGCGGCGACTTCGCCAATGAGGCCTATGGCCTTGTCGACGGTCGCGTCACGATTCATGAACACGGGAGCCGCCTGAACAGCCGCCACTCGATAGGAGGGCAATCTGTCACCAGGATTCTGCACTTCGTCACTATTCACTGGAATATCTCCCTTCTTGCACTGATTCGCGACCGTTCCGCCGCCGAATACGGCAGAGTATAGAGTTGCGAATATTGTCGGTCAACGTGCAGGAAGGCGGGCAATCAACGCAATGTGTTCCTTGCAGTACACAGCGCGCTATAATGCCATGCAGAGAGAGAAATCCGCCCTGGAGAGTGTCCATTGGAAGACATGGTTGCGATAGAGATAACAGTTCCTCAATCCCTTCTCACTTCGGTAGAAGAACAGAGTGCGGCGCGTGACGAGACCGTGAGCCGGTTCTTCTGCCGTGGAGCCGAGACTCTCCTTCGCCGCCACAAAGAGCGGCGAATGCTCGAGGAATATGTTCAGGCGCGCACAAAGATGCCTGACGCGGATGAAGTGACGGAAGCAATGAGAACCCTCAAGGAAGAACCTGAAAGCCAGGACTCCTGACCCTGTCCTATCGGTACAGACGCGGCAAGAGTCGCGTCAGTACCGACGGTAGTTCCGAGACTGTGTACGCCACCTCGCACCTGTCCACGCCATAGAGCGCTTCCTGCGACGCCCCGACGGAAATCGTCAGCACATCCACGCGGTCTCTGCGGCACAACTCGAGGGCCTGCCGAACCACATAGGTGTCCTTCGGGTGGCCATCTGTGAAGTGCAGAATGAGCTTCCTCTCCGCCCTGCGCATCCTCAGTTCCAGCAGTGCCGCCGAAATCGCCTCACCCGTTGGGGTCCCGCCATCACTCCAGACGTCGCGAAGCGACAACGGAAAGCCGGTCGATGCCAGCCGCGTAAGTTGAACCGGAGCGCCGGGATGGAGTCCTCCGCTCGTATACGTCAGAACCTCATACCACACCTGGGGGGCGAGGCCACGGAGCGCCTCGGCAACGACACAGGCGGCTCTATCAACAACCGACATGTAGGAGCGCATCGATGCCGACACGTCGATCAGGAACACGAGTGCCATGGAGGTGCGGTGTCGATTGTCACGAAGTTTGAACACGTTCAGCTTGCCTGCACCCAACTTCGAAAGACTTCTTCCATCCAGCTTCCCTCGGCGGAGGCCGTGCCTGAAGCGCGATTCCACGTCATCCAGCCGGGCGAACAGATGTCGCACAGCCTCAATCTCCTGTACAACCTGCATCCGTACTTTCTCGTAGTCGTCAGGGTCAAATCTGGCGTTCCGGACCATCGTGGTCGAAGCCCTGATGCCGAGTTCGTGCAGTTCCCTTGAGACGATGCGCGTTCCCTCTCCAGCTCCATTCACGAAGTCGGTTGACTCCTTTGTGGCCGGCTTGCGAGGCGTGTCCAGAAGATAGCAGCTCAAGTCAGTGAAGCCACCTTCTGCGGCTCCTCCCATTACGTTCTTGCGCATCTGAGTGCGGTTAGCTTCTGCCTCGCTCTCCAGTCCAGAGTCAAGAATGGCATCGCTCGCCCGTTCATCAAAGGAAGGCTCTGCGCGCACGGACCGCGGCAGTGTCCTCAACCAGGACCACACCTCACCGGCGCGGTCCAACCTCTCCCGTGGATGCCGAAGTGTGGTGTAGCCCACAGTCATGTCGTTCAGTATCGCAACCGCCTCTCGCAACTCGGCACTGCTATCGTCAGGCAATCGTTCTTCATGAAGGACACCTCTCAACCACAGTTCAAGGACGATGTCACGTGACACTATGTCCAGGACGTCTCCCGACGGCATACGGGGCGCCAGCATGGCGCGCATGGCTGTAAGATATCGACCCAGCACTGTCGCAATGCGGGTCAGGCGAGCATAGGCATAGACGTCTTCGAGGGCACGATGCACGCGAGAGAACTCACGCTGGTCCTCCTCAGAGAGGCTTTCCCAGTGCTGCCAGTTTGAACTGTCGATGAAGAGTTCTCTGAAGGCAGCTTCTCGAATGGCGAGTCCGACAAGGCAGTCGACCACTGGCGCGGGAATGGGAGCGGAGAAACCGCTCAGCAACCTCGGGTCAACGACGACGGGAGCTATCGAAGCGCGACCGGTACTATGCCGGGATTGGCGTAGACGCGTCTGCACGAGTTCCGCCAGAGACGCAGCTCCGCTCAGCACGGAGGCCAACTCCCGTGAGCGGTCCTCTGAAGTGTCTATACGCCAGTAGCCGGACAGGCCCAGGGCAGGCCCTCCGGATTCAACTCTCATTCCCCTGTGCTGCAACCGGCTCTTCCTCAATCCACTGGAGCGCCTGAAGCGCTGCCTTCTCCTGAGTGACATCGTCGATTCCGTAGAGGATTGCAGTCTCGACTGCTTCTCTCAGCGAGGCACCTTCACTGATCTCCTCCGCGACGA
Organism: Dehalococcoidia bacterium; assembly: GCA_016930935.1. GTDB lineage: Bacteria > Chloroflexota > Dehalococcoidia > GIF9 > AB-539-J10 > SKVJ01. The sequence goes on from JAFGFT010000019.1 coordinate 82,032, forward strand.
CGAGCAACTGCCGCGTGGAGATGGGGACAGGCCGTGCCGCCTTACGGAGCGTGTGCGCGAAGTCGGAGAGCTTCTCTGCCGTCCGCAATGACAGTCCATGTGAGCGCAGGATGCCTGCCTCCTCCTTACGCGGCGGGTAGTCAAGTCTGACCGTCCTCGGGAAGCGGTCCCGAAGCGCACCATCGAGGGGATTCACTCCGTAGAACTCCTCTCCCTCGTTCAGCGTGGCAAAAAAGACGACGCCCGGCGCCACACGCACCTCATAGGTAAGGTCGTCGCTCCACATCGCACGGCGCCAGTCCAGAAGCCCCAGAATCGCGTTCAGAACCTCCGGATGCGCCCTGTTTATCTCGTCGAGCAAGACGACGCACCCCGGCATCTCAACCGCGTGTATGAACCGGGCTTTGCGATACCACGTCTCTCCCTCGCTCAGTCTATCCTTGCCGAACCACTGCTCCGCGTCGACGAACGAGCCGCAGTGCACCTCATAGAACGGTCTCTGCCAGAGTGAAGCGCTCACGCGCGCAAGCGTGGTCTTTCCGCAGCCCTTCGGTCCACGGATGAGCACGTTCACCTGTTCGCCTCGCTCTGACCTTGAAGCAACTCTCCCAAGCCGCTCCAGATTGCGCGATGCAATCCAGAAACCCTCTTCCATTGGAGGGACTGGAAAAGACTGCACTCCCTGATTCAACTGCGTTCCCTCGCTTCCTGCTTTGCCACAGCCAGGCACGAATTCGGTTTTTGTCGCTCGACCAGTGTTTCGCTTCCAGGCATCAGAAGTACATTCTACCGCCGTGGGGACTCCCAACCAAGCGCTGGTGAGAATCGCCGCTGCGCGGTCATTTCCTGCACGGGCGAGATGGAACACTACCACCACACGGAAGGGGCTGCAAACGCGACCGAGAGCAGCTCAGCGCTGATGCTGTCCCTGGACTGGGACCAGTTTGCGCGGCGCCGCGAACCAGACCAGCAATCCGCACGTGAGCAGCGCTGCAAGGAGCATGATGAGAGTGGAATCGTAGCTTCCGGAGACATCGTGCATGTATCCCGCAAGCCATGGACTCAGTGCGCCACCCATGGAGAATCCGAGAGCCACCGAACCCATTATCGCTCCGTAGGAACGCCCATGAAAGAGATCCGCAATAGAGGCAAACAATACGGGCGGCATAATCCCCATGCCGAATCCGAAGACCACGGCGAACAGATATGCCATCCCCGGTTGTGATGCATCGTCGATGACGAACAGCAATGCTGTGCCCAATATGGCAAGCGCACATGCCGGAATGTAGACCTTCTCGCGTCCCATCTTGTCCGACAGGGAGCTGACAAGGTTCCCAACAACGAACACGAGCCCGAACACGCTGTAGACTGATGCAGCCTGCATCGGACTGTAGCCGACATCCTGAAAGAAATAGACCTCGTGGGCAATCGCCGCCTTCTCAGCCAGTCCCAACTGACAGAACCCCGCCACCCACAGCATCCAGAACTGCGGCGTCTTGAGCGCCCGCCGCAGCGTCCAGTCCGTTGCGTGCCATCCCCGTGCACGTCCATTACTCTGCACGGGTCCTGCAGCTTTCGCAGCATCCACGAGTTCAGGTTTCGCCACTCCGGACACAGGAGCGCGCCGGATGAACACGAGAGCGAGCGGCACCATGACCGCTGCCACGGAGAGTCCGGAGTAGATGAGCGCCCGCTGCCAGTCATACGTGGTGATGAGGTACTGCACGAGCGATGCAGATACAAGGCTGACACCGAATCCGGCGGCGAGCACCGCGAAGACGAGGGCCCTGTGCCGGGAAAACCAAGGCGTGATGACTGCAGCCAGGGGTGTGATGCCCATCATGGACACACCAAACGCGGCTATTACTCCGTACAGAAGGTAGAAATGCCACTCCTGCGTGGCCAGTCCACAGAGCGCTATGCTGCCGCCAAGGACGGCCATGCCTCCACCGATAACGTACTGTGGTTTGAACCTGTCGATGAGGCCACCAACCACAGGTGACAGCGCTCCATACACGAAGATGCTGAGAGAGAACATGATGGCCGTATTCCCTCGAGTCCAACCGAAGTCTGTCACCACTGCGGGGTAGAAGACTGAAAACGCGTTGCGCAGTGCGAAGCCGGAGGCCATCACGAGGAATCCGACGCACAGCACCACCCATCCGCGATTGAAGGTATGCCGTTCTCTTTCGTTTGTACGACTAGTCATGAAGCTTCTACTGTGACACCGGCTCACGTCCCGGAGCAGTGTGCTTTGCCCTTTCGCTCCGTAGCCGGCACGAGGGACCGCCTGTTCTCCGCTGGGTCCCCGCGAGATGGACAGGCTGATTGTATCATCCCTTCGTGTTGAAGTCAGTGTTGCGTGTAGTGACAGAGGGCGCGCGGCTCAGAGCCTGAGCGCCGTCCATGCTGCGATGTGTCTGAAGAGGTCTGCTTCCATGTCTTCCCTGTGGATGTTGTGTGACAAATTGGGCCAGAGGGTGAATGTTGCGTCGCCTGAGGAATCTGCAACGAAGCGCTTGCTTCCCTCGTCCGATGTTGCCCTGTCATCCCCACCGTGAACGATAAGTAGAGGCGATCCGAAGAGATGTGCGTTGTGGCGAGCCCAATTTGCAGCATCGCGCGATTCGAAGAAGAGTCGCGGCGTTATGATGCCATGCATGAGACCGTCCCAATCATCGTTCTTCTCAGTCTTCGCGTCACCCTTTTTCGACGAGGCAGGGTATCCAGGCTTGAAAGCCCCGAGAATACGCATAGCGGCCACTCGCCACAATGGCGGGCGGAACGCCAGGTCGAGCCAGGGAGCGGTGCAGATAGCGCCACCCAGCAACGGCTTCCGTCTGAGCACGTAGTTCAGCGCAAGGTTGCCACCAAGACTATGGCCGAAGAGAAACTGCACTCGCCCAGGACAGGCCATCCCTGCCTCACGGAGAAGCAGTCCCACGTCGTCCATCAACTGTGTATATGACGGAGTGTCCCCACGATGACCCTCGGACCTGCCATGTCCGCGCAGGTCGAACGCATGCACCGCGAACCCGGCGACAGTGAGTTCCTCGACTGCCGATTCGTACCGCCCACTGTGTTCCCCGTGTCCGTGCACCAGGCACATGACTCCGGCTTCTCTCTCTGATGGCCGCCACGACTGGAAGAAAAGCCTGGTGCCGTCGCTCGCGCGCCGCATGTACTCCTCGTGACGTATGGTTGTCATCTCCACCATCTGTGCGTGCTCCCTGGGCCGATATTCCTGCAAGAGAGAGGGGTACGCCGCGAAGCGACATACCCCCTCTCGCTGTGTTGTCTTTTGCGCTAGTCCATTTCGGACGGCATACGTTGCATCAACTTGTCGAGTGACACACCTTCCTTGGCGAGTTGCTTGCGCCTCAGCAGGAAGACCACGGCACCGATGGCGAGCCATATCACCGTCCACAGCATCGCTTCAGGCTCCTGCAAGGCCATGAAAATCACAGTGACTATGATGGCCAGAAGCGGCAGGATGAAGCGCCAGGTACCAGGGAGCTTGATGGGAGCCTTCTCGTAAAGGTCAGGCTTGCGCGCCTTGAGGTACATGACCGCAACCATCACCAATACGTAGCTGAACAAGAATGTCAGGTTTGATGTGTAGGCCGCGAAAATGAGCCCCTTGCCCGAGAAGACGAATATGAGCGCGATTATCACTGTCGCCGTCAGTCCCCAGACTGGTGTATGGAAACGGGGATTCACGGAACTGAGCTTCTCAGGAATGGCACGGTCACGACCGAGACTCATCACGATTCTCGATGCCGCAAGCTGAAAACCGTTCTGAGAGGTGCTGACGGCAAGGACCACGATGAGCAACAGCATGGTTGAGGCGACGCTCGGTAAAACAAGCTTCGCGGCATCGTAGATGGGAGTGCTACTGGCCGCCTGATCTGACCAGAGCAGGGTTCCGGAGGCAGTGATTGACATGAGTACATAGAGCACGATACAGGCACCAAGGCCCAGGATCATACCCAGGGGGACGTTGCGCGCAGGGTTCTTTACTTCCTCTCCAATCTCCGCCGCTGCTGTGAAGCCAACGTAGGCGAAGAAGAGAAGCGCCGCGCCCTTTACTGCGCCAGAAAGGCCGAAAGGCAGCATAGGGCTGAAGTTCTCGGCCTGGACTTTCGGAAGTCCCGCGCCGATGAAGATGACAAATCCGGCAACGAGTATGGCGAACATCACCACCTGTGCCGTCGCCGAAATCTTGACACCCAGCACATTCAGTAGATAGAAGAAGCCGATAAACGCAACCATCAGAACCGGGGCTGAAAGGCCGGGAGCTACCGTCATGATGTGGTCAGCAAAGACGAAAGCCGTGAGCGCCAGAGGCGTGATGTAGGCCAACCATCTGGCCCAACCAGCCAGGAACCCCCAGAACGGGGATAGCACCCTGCTGGGATAGTAGTACGTCCCGCCCTCAATGGGCATAGCAGATGCAATAGAGGCGTAACACACGGCCACTATTATCATCGGCAGGCCAATAATCAAGTATGAGAGCCAGACTGCCGGGCCTGCCAGGGCTGACGCCGGACCTGCGAGCACGAACGGGCCACCGCCAATGACGGAGCCTGCCGCGAGCGCGACCACGCCGAAGAGACCAACGTCACGCTTGAGTCCTGTTTTGGTATTGGACATCCTTCCTCCTTATGATTTTCTCGTATCTCTTGTTTCTCGTCGACGTCTCAACCACAGAATCGCAAGAAACGCCTCTGAATCAATATCCCTAGGGATTCGCCGTGAACGTCACGCTATCTCCCGCATGTAACTCTCTGAACGCTTCGCCATACGCCTCCGCCATACGCGCGCTCGGCCTGAGACCGGTGCAATGCATCGGGGCAATGAACGAGAGTCCCGGGGCATGTTTCCTGAAGGACTGTATCGTCTGATCCGTGCGCTCAATTGGAGCCTGTAGCAGATGAAAGCCGCCAATAATGCCCGCAACGCTCTGTCCTCCGGAAAGGCGCGTACACTGAGTCACGATGTTGACGATACCCGCATGCCCGCAGCCACTGAGGACAATGACGCCGACATCCCGCACACTCACCAACACCGACATATCATCCTTCAGCCGGTCCGGCACCATGTTTCCTTCCCCGTCGATGGTAAGACAGGAGACTCCTCCCGACTCTTCGAAGGCGGTTGTGTGCTCCACCTCGCCGGTCAGCATCAGGCCGGGGAAAGGCTCAACAGGGCTCTTCGTGAGAACCAGACAAGCCCCACGTGCTTCCAGACTCTGCCGCCCATTTTGCCCGCACATGGAGTAGTCCATGAACTCGGGTTTGAGGACGAAGTTGGGGCGAAAGATGTCGGGGTGACCGAACACCGGCATCGGTCGGCCGAGCTTGTCAAGAAGGCCTGCCAGAGCTGCGGTATGGTCGAAATGGCAGTGTGACAGCAGAATCATGTCCACGGTGTTGAGATCAACGCCCAGCATTTCGGCATTGCGAAACAGGCTGTCAGCGCGGGGCCCCACGTCAAAGAGCACTCGCTTGCAGGTGTCACCTGACCGCAACTCCAGCCACAGGGAAAGGCCGAAGCAGCCCTCAAGGTACGTGTCGTACCCCGGAGAGTTTTCGATGAGCACAGTGAGCTTCAGACTATCTACAGAACCTATGTGCGTATTGCCCATATGAGCGCCTCCATGATGGAATAGTACGGGCGTTCCCTTCTCTGAGTCGGGTAGCGAAAATTGGTGAGAGGGTTGCCGTTGAAGAAGCTGCTAGCCGCCGAAGGCCAGCAGCCCGATACCAATACCCAAGAACGGACTCCGTGGGAATCCGCTTCTGCGGATTCTGAAAGAGGATGTGCTCATAGGATGCAACATGTGGAAAGTCATTATGGTCGCACTCGTTTTCAGTGTCAATAGTCGATTGCGCGTATTCCGTATACGGTGCGCTGATACTTCCTGCTTGGTTCGGCCGGACACCAGGGCAGTGCGGGCGGAATCCGCCGGTGGAAGGGCCAGCACACAGGCCATTTCACGACCTGGAGCATAGAGAAGAGACCGTCCGTGCGTTTGAACTCCGTTTGACAGTCCACAGCATTCAGCCTAGTATCCCCCTCGTGTCTGCATGGTTCGATGCCTTCATCCCGGCTTTTGTCCCGCTATTCATTGCTATCGACGCTCTCGCGCTACCTCCAGTCATCCTGTCTCTGAGCGAGGGATTGACGGTGCAACAACGCAGGCACATGGTGCATCTCGCCATCCTGACGGCTCTCCTCGTTGGACTGGTTTTCCTGTTCTTTGGCAAGCTTATCCTCACCCTCATGGGCATCTCGGTCGGCTCATTCGCCATCGCAGGTGGCCTGATCCTGCTCATTCAGTCCATCCGCAATATGACCATTGGAAGGATGATTGAGGCTGTGAAAGAGGAGATGGTCGCCATCGTGCCCATCGGCACCCCTCTTCTTGCCGGTCCCGCTACCATAACAACACTGCTCCTGCTGGCAGACCAGCAGTCCATTAAGGTAGTCGTCATCGCGTTTCTTGCCAACGTTCTGCTCGCATGGACCATATGCCTCTTGAGCAATCGCCTCCTCAAGATCATGGGGCAGGGAGGACTGAGGGCAGTCTCACGAGTGTTCAGCCTCCTCCTCGCGTCGATTGCCGTGAACATGATTCTCAGGGGCATGGACATGGTCGGCATTATCACCCTGCCGTAAAACAAGCACGCGTCACGCAGAGGCATTCCCAGGACTGTTCACAGCATTGTCCCTACGTGCCAAGAAGACCCCCTTTTGCACCCATCACCCCCATCACCGCGCCATTATGTAGGGCAAATGCCTACACGACATCAAGGCTTTTGCCACAAGACAGCCTCCTGTGTTCGCCCATACAATTGTGAATGTCACTGAGGCTGCGCCTTACAAGGGCCTATTTCGATTCAGTCTACAATCGTCTCTACGATGCAACGACCGCTCAACTCGTGCGCTATAAAGAGACGCAAGAACTGCTGGCTGAACGGCTGAGCGCGGTGGAGCGACAGAAGGTGTTGTGCGTGGGGCTCGGCACCGGAAACGAGTTGACTCACCTGAGGCAAAGAGCTCCCGATCTCGAAATCACAGGCATAGACTTCTCCCCTCAAGCACTACGACACGCGGGACAGAAACCTGCAGGACAGCAGACGTCCCTGGCTCTCATGGATGCCAAGCTTCTCGCTTTTCGCGATGAGAGCTTCGACAGGGTCCTCTGCTATCACGTGACGGACTTCCTGCTTGACCCCTCTCAGGCCGTGGCCGAATTGATGCGCGTCCTCAGGCCTGAAGGCCGCTTCGTCATCAGCTTCCCTGCATCCAGTGATGGCCTTGGCCTCGGCACGGGGCTCCTCTCCCACGGAGTGGGCAGTGGCTGCTCCGATGCCCGGCACTGTGGTGCTCTGAAACGTGGACTGACTGCGATTCTAACAGGAATAGTCTACCTTCCCCTCCTGTTAAGGCCACGTCCGGCAACCTTCACGGAATCACAAGTGCGGACGTTACTGCGCACTCTTGGCACAGACGGCTGCACCGTCGAGCACGACCCGATCTACAGGGACCATCTCGCCAGCGGAATCAAGATGGAGGGCGTTTCATGAAGTACACACATCCGGAAGACGACTACTTCGACAAGCTTACGGAACCTGAACTGTGGAAGCGCTACTGCGGCTTTCTCGACCTTACCGTGCAGGAATTCATGGAGATACAGGAGAACCTGCTGCTCGACCAGATAGACCGAGTCTGGCCAAGCGTGCTGGGGAAGAGGATCATGGGCAACGAGAAGCCGATGAGCATGACCGACTTCCGCAGCAGAGTGCCTTTCACATCTTATGAGGACTATGAACCGCACCTCAGCAACAAGGACGAGGATGCGCTTGCGTGCAAGCCGGGTTTCTGGTGCCATTCATCAGGAAGGATGGGCCAATTCAAGTGGTTTCCGCACAGTCCGGAATTCATTGAACGCGCCAACAAGGCCTGCGTTTCGATTGTCGCGCTGGCCTCCACGAAAGAACGTGGAAAGATGAATTTCGCACCGGGATTCCACATGCTGCTCGTGCTGCCAAAGGCTCCTTACATGTCAGGTGCCACGATTGATTCTATGGCGAAATACATCTCCTTCCGAGCCATACCCCCGAGAGACAACGAATCCACACTGCCGTTTCAGCAGCAGGTTGCTGCGGGATTCCAGATTGCGCTCAAGGAAGGCGTCGACATCATCACCGCCATCGCCAGTGTGCTCGTCAAGATGGGTGAGCAGTTCGAAGAGCAGGCACGCCGCACGAAGTTCACTGTCTCAATGCTGCACCCTGCCGTGCTCAGCAGGCTCATCAGAGCCAAGCTACGAGCGCGGAGAGAACATCGCCCCATGCTGCCACGAGACCTCTGGCCATCCAAAGCCCTCGTGACCTCTGGCATGGACACCTCCATCTACAAGCAAGCCATTACACGCTACTGGGGCGCCGAACCATGCGAGTTCTACGGGTGCGCAGAGGGCCTCATAATCGCCATGCACGGGTGGAACAAGAACGGCCTGTATTTCCTTCCGGACATCGCATTCTACGAATTCATACCCGAGAAAGAAGTCCAGAAATGGCAGGCCGACCCCTCCTACCAGCCTTCCACCGTGCTGTATGACGAGGTAGAGGAAGGCCAACTCTACGAGGTGGTCATCACCCAGCTTTACGGCATGCCACTTCTGCGCTACCGTATGAAGGACATCGTGAAGTTCACCGGTATGGCGGACAAGGAAACGGGTGTGCGCCTACCCCACATCCGGTTCCAGCGACGGGTCGGGGAGACCATCGACCTCGCGGCACTGGCCCGCCTGGACGAACGCACTCTCTGGCAGGCGCTCGCAAACACCGGACTTCGCTACGCCGACTGGGCCGCCACCAAAGAATATGACGGTGACAGCACCTATCTCCGCCTCCACATCGAACTCAAAGATGGTGCCTCTTCTGAGAGAGTGGCAGAACTCATGGACCAGAATCTCAAGCTCATCGATGTTGACTACCGGGACCTCGAATCATACCTGGGCCTCAATCCGGTCAAAGTCACGCTTCTACCGCCGGGGACATTCGACCGGTACACTGATAGACAGCGCGCCGCAGGGGCCGACCTGGCACACCTGAAGCCGCCACATGTGAACGCATCCCAGGACACGGTGCGCGCCCTGGAAGAATTGTCACAAGACATCACGAACGCTTCATGACGCAGATTGGAAGCCTTCCGTACGTAGCGCCGCCAGCGATTGCCGCGGTCATCGGGCTCGCAATAATCGCTGTCGTGATGAAGTGGGCACCGCCTTCTCCGAGCCGACGTCCGTTCATTCTCATGGTGACGGGGCTCGTTGCGTGGGGCGCAACCATTTTCGGCATGCGCATCAATACCGACATTGCCACTGCCCTTATATGGGACCAATTGGCTGCGCCGGCAATCGTAGTGATGTTCCTCGGGTTCTACCACTTCTCTCTCGTGTACACGAAAACGTCCGGCCAGCGACACGCACTGGCCGTCGGATACGCACTAGTTGTCGTCTTTCTGATGAGTACGCCGACAGGCCTCATCGTGAAAGGGCTGCGAGTTGAGGATTATGGCTACGCCCCAATCTCCGGCGTGCTGGCAATACCGGCTGTAATCACGTCGGTGATGTTACTGTTCGCAGGCGTACGCACACTGGTGCGTCGCTACAGGATGACCTCCTCGTACGAAGAGAGGAACCGCCTCCTGTATCTCATTGCGGGCGCATCCTTGTCGGCGCTCGGTTCAGTTCTCGACATAGTCACGAATCTCCCCCCTGTCGGTATCTGGACCAATATCCTGTTCTGCGGCATCAGCGCCGTCGCGTTGCTGGGATACCGACTGCTGGACATCCCCGAGGTTGCGCGGCACACCATCACGTACCTGGTGCTCGGGGTGATGGTCGCCCTTCCCTACGCGGCAGTACTCCTCGCACTGCAGACTCTCGTTGGAGATAGACTTCAAACGACATGGGGATACGCTGCTTCGATTCTCATCCTGGCCATTCTGCTTCGCCCTCTCTATGGCGCAGCCCAGAATCTGGTTGACCGGCTTTTCTTTCGCGACCGCTACGACGCTCTCCGCGCGCTTGAGCAATTTGCACACGATGCCCACAGCGTCGTCGACCTGCACCTGCTCAGCAGCAAGCTTACGAGCCTGGTAACAGAAGCGCTGCATGCGACAAGCACCTGCCTTTTCCTCCCCGCAGAGAACGAACGGGTGTTCGAACTCTTTCACTATGATGGCCCGGGTGAGCCACCTGAGCATCGCACTCTCGCTGCGAACAGTGCCCTCATACGCTGGCTTCGGGAACACCCTCAGCTACTCTATCTCCGAAACCTCGATATAGAGCCCCGCCTGCAGAGCCTGTCACTCAAGGAACGGTCACTGCTTGAGGCTCTCAATGCACGTATCCTCGTCCCGATCACGTCTCGAACCGGCCAGATATCCGGTCTTCTCGTGCTCGGAGAGAAGCAATCGCACGGCGACTACTCTGCCCAGGATGGGCAGTTTGTACAGACCATCGGTCGTCAACTGGCGCTGTCTCTTGAGAACGCGCGACTGTTCAGCGACTCCCGACGCGTCCGCGCAGACCTTGAAGGATGGCTTGACGGCATGAGTGACCACGTCGTCATCATTGGACCGGACCGCAGAATCCGGTTCATGAACCGTTCGGCGAAGGACAATCTCGGCACCTCAATAGGAGCCCCCTGCTGGACTATGTACGGGTCGGGGAAGCTGTGCGCCGAATGTGATGCTGCGGCTGCCTGGCGTGACCGGAAAGGAAGTGCGCGATTCTCACGGACCATAAGGAACCGACAATATGACGTCGTCGCAGCCCCTCTGCGCGACCCGGGAGGAGAACTTTCCCTCATCAGCGTGTCCCGAGACGTTACTGAGAGATATCAGTTTGAAGAACGGCTTCGCCGCTCAGAAGACGAGTTGCGACAACTGGCCGCCCACATCGAGTCTGTGAGAGAAGAGGAACGCACCGGCATTGCGCGTGAACTCCATGACGAGCTCGGTCAGTCGCTCACCGCACTGAAGATGGACATATCCTGGATATCACGCCATCTGTGCGATGGTCGCCCCGACATCACTGCAAAACTGAGTTCGATGATTTCACTCACCGAGTTCACCATTGAGACTGTCCAGCGCATCTCTTCGGAACTGAGGCCGGGAATCCTTGACGACCTCGGTCTTTCCTCTGCGATTGAGTGGTTGGCCATCGGCTTCCAGGAGAGGAGCGGTATCGCCTGCAACGTTGATCTGGACGAGGAACTGGAAATGAGTGGTAACCCCGCGACCGTCCTGTTCAGGATATGCCAGGAGTCTCTCACAAACGCCGCGCGGCATTCGGAAGCGCAACGGATAACAATCACGCTGCGCAAAGTGGACACTTCAGCGGTGCTTACCGTCTCGGACAATGGCAGAGGAATCACGGAGGCTGAAATAAGCAGGTCTGACTCCCTCGGCATCATCGGAATGCGAGAACGAGTACGGGCTCTCGGAGGCCACATCGAGATTTCGGGGGCTCAAGGCAAAGGAACGAGCGTCAGAGTCTCGCTTCCTCTCATGTAGCACGACAGCATTTCCTGCCCCTCTCTCGCCACTGCCAGAAGCGATTTGCTCGCGCCCTCCAATATCACAGAAGAGCAGGGAGCTGCACCCTGCCGTCGCTATCTTCCTCTAGTCGATTTCCTCGAAGACAGTCTCGCAATAGGGGTCACCCCAGGTCAGCAATGAACGGCAATAGACCTTCACTTTGGGATTGTGTGTCCTGCACACTTCTTCCTCAAAGCAGTCTTCTGCAAGGCAGAACGCCGGCGGGACATCAAGGTCAGGGAACCAGAGGCAGGGTGGATAGAGCCTGTAGACAACCTTCTTCGGCCCTTCCTGGATGAGTTCGGCCTTGTAGCCTACGACGTCACCCGTGGCAAGCTTGAAGTAGCTCGCGAGTGCCCACGCATCATTCCCCTCGATACCGAATTTCTGCATCGATGCGTCGAAGTACCGGTGTGCCATGCCCTTCATGAGCTTGCAGAGAATGCCCGCAGTCTTTTCCTCTCCTACTTCCTCGTGAAGCAGTTTCACGAGCTCCCTGTAGTAGGTCCACCCGGTCTTGGCGGATGCCTTCGCCTTTCTCAGTTCCGTCCAGCCTTCAGGCAACTCCGGTTGTTCCCTCTCGATTCGCGGAAGTCGCTCGTCGTCTCGTCTCACCTCAGTCACGAGAGCCCTCCTTTTTGTGTGGCCTTGACCCACTGCTCGCGGTCATACAGGCGTTGGCCTGCCAGTGTATCGAATCAGTTTCCGAATGCAAAGGCACATAACGCGGCAGGTGACACCGGATGAGGGCGTCATCCGTGTGTTGCGCGCATGCGGCAGGCATGGCTATAATGTCCGTTCCGTTATGTATTCCCTGGAGCTAGTACGCTGAACCCGTCTGTCGCACTGCTGGTAACCATCGCGGCTGTCCTCCTATTTCTGCGAGTGAAGGTCCATCCGGGCCCTTCAGTGTTCGCCGGTAGCCTTCTCCTCGCCTTTCTCGTTCTTCGTCCTGCAGATATTCCACAGCTGGTGCTCGACGCAACCATAGACATTCAGACTCTACGCCTGCTGGCGATAGTCATCTGCGCACTGACCATGAGCCGCATCATGGAGATGAAGGGGCTGCTGGTACGATTGGCAAACGCGCTCGAGACCATCGGCCCAAAACTGGCCATACAGGTCGCGCCCGTTGCCATCGGCCTCCTGCCACTTCCTGGCGGTGCAGTGGTTTCCGCAACGGCGATGAAGGACCTGGTGAGACGTCTGAAGCTCAGTCCTGAACAGGCCACCTTTGTCAATTTCTGGTTTCGACATCTGTGTGAGTTCGCCACCCCTGTGTATCCCGGTGTCATAATGGCAGGCGTCTTTCTGGCGATGCCACTGTCCACCGTCCTGTTGCACTTGGCACCCATATGGATACTCATGCTTGCCTCCGGCGCGCTGCTTTCTTGGCGCATCCTGCGAGATTCACCCGCCTCAGACAAGAAAGGGGCTCCGCGCAGCAATGTACTCAGAGAACTGGCAAGGTCCGCATGGCCTGTCGCGCTGGTGTTTCTTCTCGTGGTTCTCGGGATGGATGCAGCGCCGGCTTTCATGGTCACGGTTCTCGCACTGATCCTGCAGCAGCGGCTTTCCGTGCCGGAAATCAAAAGCGGATTCGCCTATGGATTCAATCTGAAGATTATCTTCCTGCTCTGCGCGGTTATGGTATTCAAGAGTGTTGTCGAAGCATCTGGAGCAGCTCAAGCGTTGTTCGACGAGATGCAGGCATTCGGCATGCCTGAGGTTGTCGTTCTCATTGCCCTCCCCATGCTCATCGGGTTCTCCACAGGACTCTCATCAGCAATGGTCGGTATTTCCATTCCGCTGGTCATGCCGTTCATCATCGCAGGAGACACGTTCAATGGCTGGGCCTTTCTCGTCGCCTACGGGGCGGGCGGTTTGGGCTATCTTCTGTCCCCACTACACCTCTGCCTGATACTGTCCGCAGAATACTTCCATGCCAGGCTTCTGGACGTCTATCGCTACTTACTGCCCCCGGCAGCAGTCGTGCTGACAGGTATCACGGCACTCTACTTCCTGTTCGCCTGATTCCCGCGCTTCAGTGCTTTGCCGCTCAAAAGTGAATCCTCTATAATGGCGCGAATGCCCATATTCCCCTGTACCGGACAATTGATTCTATGGCTGAACTAGTGAGTACCCGTACGTATACGAGGGATTACTTCTTCCGCGGACAACGTTGTTCTCACCCCCACAATCAATTGTCACTCAAGGACAAGAGGGGCTTTCGACTTCGTTGAGCGCGTCTATCGCTCTCCTGCTGTCGATGGCAGGAGTCCTGATCCTGCTGAGACTCAAGGTCCATCCGGGGCCTGCGGTGTTCGTCGGCTCGCTCATTCTCTCACTTCTCGTGCTGCCCGCCATCGAAACACCACGATTGATGTTCGCCACCGTCACGAGTCTCCAGACTCTGCGTCTCATCGGAATCATCATCTGCGCCCTGACACTCAGTCGGCTCATGGAACTCAAGGGCCTGCTAATCAAGCTGGCTCACACGCTTGAGACCATCGGCCCGAAGGTGGCGCTGCACGTTGTCCCGGTAATTATCGGATTGGTGCCGATGCCTGGCGGTGCACTCGTGTCCGCCACTGCAGTCAAGGGCCTTGCGGAACGCCTTCGCCTGACAGCCGCCCAGGCTACGTTCATCAACTTCTGGTTCAGGCATATCTGGGAACTGTCCACCCCTGTCTATCCAGCAGTCATCGCTGCCAGCGTGGTCCTCTCCGTTCCTCTCTCAACGGTTGTCATCACGATGCTCCCGGCAATCCCCTTGTTCATTGTGCTCGGCTGTATCAAGAGCCGCGAAATACTGCGCCACGTACAATCCGAACCTCTCGACAGCATCCCCGGTCGACAGCTTGCGCAAGAACTGCTGCGGGCTGCATGGCCCGTCGTCCTGCTCATCGGACTCGTCATCGCAGGTGTCGAAGCAGCCATTGCATTCCTCATTGCCGCAATTCTCCTCGCGCTGCAACAACGTGTCTCCCGGCCAGAGTTGCGCAACGCACTCAGGTACGCGTTTGGTCTCAAGACTCTGTTCCTGCTCTTCTCTGTGATGCTCTTCAAGGGCATCGTGGAGCAGTCCGGCGCCGCCGCGATTCTGTGCGCGGACATGCAGAGTATCGGCATGCCGCCGGCTCTTGTCATTCTCGTTCTTCCCGCGCTTGTGGGATTCGCCACCGGCCTCTCCATGGCCTTCGTGGGCATCTCCTTCCCGCTACTGCTACCATTCATCACTAACGCGGGAGGCGACATACAGAGCACCGCGCTATTCCTTGCCTACATCGGCGGAGGTCTGGGCTACATGGTGTCTCCTCTTCACCTCTGCCTTATTCTTTCTGCGGAGTTCTTCCAGGCCAGACTGGCAGACGTGTACCGCCTGATGGTGCCTCCTCTCCTCGTCCTCATAGCCATAGCACTCGGCGCGTA
Organism: Dehalococcoidia bacterium; assembly: GCA_016930935.1. GTDB lineage: Bacteria > Chloroflexota > Dehalococcoidia > GIF9 > AB-539-J10 > SKVJ01. Next base: position 97,083 of record JAFGFT010000019.1, read on the forward strand.
TCTGTTATTCTGACTTTCGTCCCTGCCTCGGGACACACCGCTACCTGCTCGTATACAATCGAAACTGGCCTATTGCGCTTACTTTGAGGAGGGTCCAAACCGATGCCGCCAACGGGAGACTGGAAGTTCAGAGTTGTGCTGCCCATGGCAGTGGTAAATGAGGCCGCGAAATATCCAGATAGATTTGACGAGATGGGCGTGGCCTTCGAGGGCCATCTCTGTCATTCCGAGGATGAGGTCATTGAACTGGCGTGTGATGCGGACGCGATTATCACAGAGGGCAGCCAGGTACCCATACCGCGCCGGGTAGTCGAGAACCTTGCGAAATGCAGGATTATCGCCGGCACGCAGATAGGATACGACAGCATCGATATCATCGCAGCCGCTGAGCGCGGCATCCTGGTCACCAATGTTCCGGGCTACTGCATTGAAGAAGTCAGCGACCACGCAATGGCTCTCATTCTCGCGTGCTCCAGGAGAATCGTGGCTCTGAACAACTCCGTAAAGAACGGAGCCTGGGGCTACGGACCACATTCCTCTGCCGTCAAGGACGTCATACGCCCCGGAATAGGTCGTTTGCGCGGTCGGACGCTCGGGCTGTTCGGATTCGGTGCCATATCGAGGACTCTGGTGCCCAAGGCCGAAGGGTTTGGACTCCGCATCATCGCCTGTGACCCCTATGCTGATGCCTCGATAGCGGCTGGCAAGGGTGTCGAAATGGTTGACTGGCCGACGTTGCTGGCAGAGTCAGATTACCTGTCAATCCACGCCGCCTATGGTCCTGAGACAAGGAAAGTCTTCAACCGGGAAGCGTTCAAGGCGATGAAGACTTCCGCTTGCCTGATAAACACCGCGCGCGGAGGATTCATAGATGAGGCAGCCTTGTTTGAATCCTTGAAAGCAGGTCGTCCTTCCATGGCGGCACTGGACGTGCTTATCACCGAACCTCCGTCCGCCAACCCCTTGTTGTCATTGGACAACGTCATCTGCACAGGGCACCTGGCATTCTTCTCCCCGGAATCGCTAGAGGCACAATGGAGACGCCCCTCTGAAGAGGTTCTGCGTGTGCTGCGAGGCGAATGGCCGACTGCCATCGTGAATCCCATGGCGAAGGAGAGGTTCGTTGAGCGCTGGGGCGAGATGCTCGAGCCATCCGTGAGTCAGTAGCCTGCCCTTCCTTAGCATGTCTGTCGCCGCGCGGTGAGTTGGACACGGTTCCTTTACCTGCGTGCTGCCGGCACTCACATGGACGGATGTCATGGTCTTGTATCGTCTACCCGCTGCTTTTCGACTGTTGATGGCGGACAGGAAGTAACTCTCCAGTATATAATCGCCAGCATTACCGACAAGAGGAGGGTTCTGACCATGTCTTCAACAGCGGACTTCAAGGGGCTACTCGACCAACTCGAAACCATGAAGGGAGAGGTGGCGAGTCAGGACCCTGAATTCCTGGCAGCGTGGACCCAGCTAAGCCAACAGGCAAAGAAAGAAGGCGCGCTCAGCACCAAGACGAAGGAACTGATTTGCGTGGCACTCGGTCTTGCAGCCCGCTGCAACTACTGCATCGCGTCTCACGTGAAGAAGTCTGTCGAACTCGGCGCGACACGAAGTGAGATTATCGAGGCTGGCTTCGTGGCCGTATCGATGGGCGGGGGCCCATCTCTCGCCTACCTTACCCAGGTAATAGAGGCGTGCGACGAGTTCGGCGCGCGCTGAAACCGTTTCTCTCGAGTCGTCAGGCCCGTCGTATGAGTGGGTGACGGGCGAGCAAGCCTATTCCGAAGCTCATGCCCGCGCTCACAACGAAGACAGTTGAGAGTCCGGTGGTATCCGCTATCAGCCCGGAAACCATTGGCCCTGCCATCATCCCTGCCGCGTAGACGGCCTGATACACGCCCATTGCTGTCGCACGCGCTCCTGGCGGGGCGGACCTGATGCTCAACACCATCAGCAATGTTGCAAGGCAGCCTCGCCCGAACCCACTCACCAGTTGTACCGCCGCGAGTTCTGCCGGTACACGAGTATGTGGCACGAGCAGCAGTGACAATCCCAGCACGCCAGCCCCCACAATAAGCGCCCGAGAGTAGCCGATTCGGTCGGCCAGGCGCACCGACGTATACGCAGCAACGGCGGCCCCACCGAGCGTAAGCATCGTGATGGCGCCGAGCTGACTACTCGACGCGCCGATACGTGCTCCGTAAACGGGAACGAATCCGAATACGCTTGCGAAGTTCGCGAACTGCAGCAGGATTGCCATCACCGCGCTTGCGATGAGCAACGGACTGGATGCAACCCGAACAAACTGATGCCTGACAATAGCGCCCACGTCCGCAAGCGGTTCCCTGACAAACGCAAGCACCACGAGGCCACATATCCCGAGCGCCGCGGCGCCGTAGAACGCCGCTGTATACCCACCAGCCTCGGCAATCAGACCGCCTGAGCCTGTAGCGACAACCAGCGCCACCTGGTTCACCGCGTTTATCGTCCCTATCGCCCGCGATGACTCACCAACTGCATAGTACCTGGTGAAGAACACGGTGAACGCAACCCATCCGGCCGCCCCGACTCCCGTGGATGCGCGCGCCAGTGCCAGAGACCAGCCTCCTCCAGCGACCGCGAGCCCTACCGCACCCGCTACACACGTCAACAGACTGAGTGCAATTAGTGGCTTTCGCCGCGAGACTGAATCGAAGTACAGGCCGACCGGTATTCTCAGGAGGAGCTGGGGAAGTGCATACGAGGCAATCACCACTCCAACCATGGACATCGTGCCGACCACCGACTCCGCGTAGACGGGGAGTATCGGCACATACAGATACAGCGATGTCCAATAGAAGAAGGTAGCCAGACAAAAGAGCTGACGGTTTCTTCTGATGGACCGCCCGTCACTACAGGAAGGGTCGCAATGTGGATGAACTGATGAGTCAACTGACATGCAGACGGCCATTCTATCACTGTACGTTTGCACGCGTCAGAAGCCGGTCTCGCGGTGTGTCCGGTTGCCTGCGAAACACTATCAAGCTATAGTCTAGGCTGAAAGATTGTCACTCCCAGGGAGGCAGGAAACATGCAGGAACACATCCCGTCCCATGATGAAGCCCTCGCCGTACTCAAGGAATTCAACAAAACCGACGGTCTACTCAAACACGCCTACTCAGTGGAGGCAGTCATGCGGTACATTGCCCGCAAGCGTGGCGAAGACGAGGAAAAGTGGGCTATCGTGGGACTCATACACGACCTCGATTACGAAAGGTACCCGGCAGAGCATTGCAAGAAGACGCGAGAGATTCTCTCCGAGCGGGGCTGGCCGGAGGAATACATACAGGCTGCCGTCTCACATGGATGGGGCATCTGTACTGACGAAGAGCCCACGTCGGATATGGCGAAGACCCTGTTCGCTGTGGACGAACTGACGGGACTAATCGCGGCAGCCGCGCTCGTCAGACCTTCAAAAAGCGTGTCTGACATGGAAGCCAAATCTGTCGTCAAAAAGTGGAAGGACAAGTCGTTCGCAGCTGGAGTGGACCGGTCGATAATCGACAAAGGTATGGAGCGACTCGGCGTCGAACGCAACGAATTGATTACGGACTGCATCATGGGCATGCGCGAGGCCAGAGAGCAGATAGGTCTCTAGACCCCAGCCGCTATCACAGCGCCTCTCCCACCGCGTAACCGTCCCGCACCGCCTCTGCGATTGCCTGCGGTGCTACGCAATCGCCTATCGAGTGAAGTTCAGGCACCTTGCCCCTGAGTCCCTCATACAGGCTCATATCGGCTACAGCACCTGAGGCAAGAACGAAGGTATCCGCCTCCAGTATTCGCGTGGCCCCATCAGGTGTTTCGATTACGAGTCCTCCTGGCAGCATCTCCTGATAGCGCACTCCCGGCAGCAAGACAACGCCTTTCTTCCGCAATCTCTCCAGGAAGAACGGGCGCAGCGACGGTCCGATACTGGTTGCCATTTCCTGTCCACGCCGCACCACCGTGACAGTCTTGCCCTGCTCCACAAGGTATTCGGCGGTTTCGCAGCCAACCAATTCGCCACCTATGACAACCACCCGCTTCCCAACCTTGACAGTCCCGTTCAATGCATCTCCTGCACTCACAGCGGCTGTTGACTCCAGCCCCGGAATTGCAGGTATTACATTCTTTGGCCCTGTCGCCACGACAACTGCATCGGGATGGAACCTCTGAACCGACTCCACCGTCGCTTCCTCGCGACAATGGACCGTGACGCCGAGCCGATGCAGCTGAGACTCGAGATAGCGAGTGAAAAACCCTATGGCATCCTTGTGCGGAGGGACTGCGGCCTGCAGCAACTGTCCTCCCGGCGTGCTGCTCTTCTCCCACACGGTGACATCATGCCCCCTGCGCGCTGCCACCAACGCCGACGTCATCCCAGCCGCCCCTGCCCCCACTATGAGCACCTTCTTTGGCACCGCAGGTGCCGGTGGCAGAGATTCGTGGTCTCGTGCCAGCTTCGGGTTGACCTGACACCGGATTCCGACAATATCCGGGTTCTGCAGGGTATCCCGACAGTGCATGCAGACAATGCAGGGAACGATATCTTCTTCCCGTCCGACTGCCAGCTTGTTCGGCAGTTCCGGGTCAGCCAGTAGCGCCTTGCCTATCGCAATGAGGTCAGCATCGCCTTCACCCAGAATGCGTTCAGCACTCTCAGGGGTTATACGCCCGACCACCATTACCGGCACTGAAACCACCTGCTTCACCGCAGCCGCGAGATGCTGGATAACTGCAGGTTTGAAGACTGCGGTCGTTCTATTCGTCGGTGTGCTGGGACCGTAGGAAGACACGTTGATAGCGATTGAACCCGCCCGCTCCGCGAGCTTCGCCACTTCCAATCCTTCCTCTAGTGAGGTTCCTCCCTCAACTCCGTACTCGCGTGCATTCGTCCTCACCCATACGGGATAGGTGGAACCTGTTGCAGCCCTGACGGCCTCCAGAACCTGCACAAGGAAACGGACGCGATTGGAGACTCCACCTCCATACTCATCACCGCGCTTGTTGGCGGCTGCGGAGATGAACTGGTCGATCAAATAGCCATGCGCACCGTGCAATTCCACCGCGTCGAAGCCTGCCTCCTTCGCCCTGACGGCAGCGCGCGCGAAGGATTTCACAACCTGTCCTATCTGCTCCTTGCTCAACTCAGCCGGCAACACACCTCCGGCACCAGCTATGGCAGACGGCCCAACCGGTTGTATGCCCGTCAGCGCCGGCTTCGCCATGCGGCCCCCATGATGCAGCTGAATCGCGGCTACCGCGCCATGTCGCTTGATGACTGCGGCGAGTTCGCTCAGTCCAGACAGTAGTGTGTCTTCGTAGATGCCAAGTTGATTCGAGAACGCCTGTGCCACAGGTTCGATGTAGGTTGCCTCGACAATGATGAGTCCGGTGCCACCCCTGGCGCGTGCTTCATAGTGGCCGAGGAGTTGCTCCGTCACCTGCCCGACAGTATCAGCGTACTGAGTCGTGATTGGCGCCAGTACGATTCTGTTACGCAGAGACAGCGGTCCCAACTGAAACGGTTCGAGAACACGCCTAGTCATGGCTATTTCCCTCCACTCGCGTTCGGCCCAGCAAGAACTCTACTCTGTCCCCAGATGTGAGCCCACGAAGTCGCTGTGACCACGGACGAATTCTTCCGCTGAGACCTCTCTCTTCCCTTCCATCTGGATGCGGTCGAGGGCAAGAACGCCCTCTCCTGTCACGACGCCGATTCCCCGGGGGAATGAGGCGTCCAGTTCGACCACCTTCCCAACATCTTCCCCAGACACAGAAGGAAGCGCCATGCCGCTCTGAATCTTCAGTCGCTTCCCCTTCCATGTCGTGTGGCAACCGGGCCACGGGTGGTAGGCCCTCACTCTTCGCCAGAGACTGTCAGCTGACCGGGTCCAATCCATGATTCCATCTTTCGCGTGTATCAACTCACTATAGGTTGCACGTGAATCATCCTGCGGTTCGGGAGTGATTTCACCTCGAATCCACTGATCGAGCGTCCGTGACAGGAGGTGGCTCCCCAGAGATGACAACAGGAGCGTCAGACTCCCGGTCGTATCGATCTCCCGGATGGTGACTCGCTCCTGGCTCAGCACCGGGCCCGTATCCAGTCCCTCGTTCATGAGCATGATTGATACGCCTGTCTCGCTATCTCCCTGCAGCAATGCCGCTGCCACCGGAGAAGGGCCACGGTGCCGTGGCAACAGAGAAGGGTGCACGTTGAGGCACCCCAGTCGGGGCGTCGCCAGAACATCGGGCGGTAGAAGGTATGAGAACGCAGCCACGACAACAACGTCAGGCCGGAGTCCAGCGAGAAGGGCGACAGCTGCAGAGCCGCGCATCGTCTCCGGCTCAATCACGCGAAGTCCATAGTCGAGTGCGGCTTGCTTCACAGGAGAGGCCACTACCTGCCGACCTCGGCCGGACGGTCGGTCGGGGCGCGTATACACAGCCACCACCTCATGACCACCCGCCACCAACAATTCCAGAATCGGCACGCCGAATTCCGGAGTTCCCATGTACACAATACGTTGAGCCACGTGCTGCACATTTTCTGCGATTTATCTTGTTTATGTCAAAGGTTCCCTAGAGAACCCCATTTCCAACTGCTAAATTTTGACCATGCTCGTTTCTCCCTCCAAGTTGCTTGAATTCCCCAGCATTCCTGCATAACTTCTCTCCCTTTTGCTATCCCTTGGTAACCGCATCTAGATGGGTCATTTGGAGGTCTGTTGGAGTCAGCGAACGAGACTTGGGTAAAGGCTTTAGGCGAACTGCAGACGCAGGTAAGCCGGGCAAATTTCAACACGTGGCTGAAGAACAGCCACGGAGTATCCTTCCAGAATGGCGTATTCGTCGTTGGGACGCCAAGCGCATTCGTTGCAGAATGGCTGACAAAGCGTCTCCACTCTCTTGTGAAGAAGACGCTTACCCACGTCCTGGACACTGAGACCGAAGTCGAGTTCGTTGTTCGCGGCAAGACTACGCCCTCACCGAGAAAGCAATTGCAGTCTTCACTCGCTGACGGCGGCACAATCACCAGGTCGCGCACCGACCCACTTACTGCGCGATGTACATTCGACACTTTCATCGTGGGAAGTTGCAACCGCCTTGCGTATGCCACCGCCCTTGAGATTGCAGAGAATGCTTCGAGCACCTTCAATCCACTCTACATATACGGCAGTACAGGGCAAGGAAAGACCCACCTGCTACAGGCAATAGGACACGCGGCACGCATGAACGGACGAGAGGTGCTCTATACCACTGCAGAACGCTTCACAGACGACTTCGTTTTGTCCGTGAAACAGAAGCGCGTTGAGGAGTTCAGTGCACGGTTCAGATCGCTGTCACTGCTCCTGTTCGACGACATACAGTTCCTGGCAAGCAAACGCCAGACTCTTCAGTGCTTCTATCACATTTTCGATGAGCTGCATCAGAACGGTTGTCAGATAGCACTTACCGGAGACAGCCATCCACGCGACATCCATATGCTTGGAGAGAAGCTTAGAAGCCGTATCGAAAGCGGAATGGTGGCATCTATCCAGCCTCCCGAGTTCGAGACGCGACTCAGTTTCCTTGAGACGAAAGGAACTGAGTTCGATACCCCGATACCCCCGGATGCTCTCGGACTGCTCGCCGAGGAAGTACGTGGAAATATGCGGCAACTCGAAGGAGCCCTCGTATATCTTACTGCACACACCAGACTCACTGGAGACACAATCAGTACACAGTCTGTCCACAATCTGCTCACCAGTATCTCGTCCTCGAATGGAGACTTCAGAACGATACTCCAAGCAGTATCTGACTCTTTCGACGTCTCAATGGAAGACCTTCTCAGCACGAAGAGAGACAAGAAGACAGCTTTCGCACGACAGGTAGCGATGTATATTCTCCGAACCGAGACCGGCTGCTCCTTCTCTGCCATCGGCCACGAGTTGGGGAACCGCAATCATGCAACCGTCATGCATGGCTACAGGAAGGTCTCGGATGAGATTTCTGAAAACCACAAGCTTGCCAGGCAAATAGGCAGGATTCACGATCTCCTCTCATCCGAGAAGCAGTTGTAGCAGCCAACTGCTACCAACTCCCATTTTGCGCAGGCCACTGCCGCCTCTGTCCGTGTACCGCTACACCCTCACACCAATGATGTGATACACACATGGATGATTGCTCACTTGTGAGCCATGACATAAGCGGGACATAAGAGGGTGTCAACAACATGTTGATAGTCGCCCGATAGGCCTTGCATACACGGTCAACAACTGCTGCTATCAGTGGGATAGACTGTGCAGGAACCAATCCTGATTGTGCACTACTACTCGTTGTACACCTCTCCTCTATCCCTATTATCTCTAATGATATAATCCTGTACCCATCTACTCTTGTGTATAAGGATAACAATGCGGATAGGTATTCTCGGTGGAACATTTGACCCAGTGCATGCAGGGCATATTTTTGTGGCAGAGGAAGCGCGCATTCGTCTGTCACTTGACCAAGTGCTCTTCATACCGGCAGGTAATCCCTGGTTCAAGACGGATCATGGAATTACTTCTGCGAAGCACCGGATAGAGATGGTGCGTCTTGCAATAGCCAAGCACGAACACTTCAGCATCTCAACTATAGAGGTTGAACGAGGTGGGCCTTCATACACTGTAGAGACTCTCGACAAGCTTCTGACCACTATGGGCAAGAATGACTACTATCTGATACTTGGAAGGGATAGTTTCACAGAATTGCCGATGTGGAAGGAGCCGCAGAGGATCATTGGGATGTGCACATTAGTTGTGGTGCCAAGGATTGGCACAAATCTACCGGAACTTGAAGACGTTGCCTTAAGGATTGAAGGGTTGTCTCGCGAGAAGGTGGTGACGCTTGATTCACCTATGATTGGGATAAGCTCGTCAGGAATCAGAGAGCGCGTGGCTCATGGTCTGCCAATAGACTACCTTGTTCCTGGCGCGGTGGAGAACTATATCGTTGCGCACGACCTGTACCGTAGACAGGGTGGCTAGATATCGAGGTTCTGGACGTCGTCCGCGTGTTCCTGGATGAAGTTCTTACGGGGCTCCACTTCAGTGCCCATCAGCATCTGAAAAACGTCATCTGCGGCGGCACTGTCTTCAACTTCAACCCTGAGGAGCGTCCTTGTGTCTGGATTCATGGTTGTCTGCCACAGTTGCTCGGCACTCATTTCACCGAGACCTTTGTAGCGCTGGACTTCACTCTTGTTTCCGAGCGTCTGCATGGCCAGGTCTTTCTGCTGCTCGGTATAGACCCATTCCTCACGCTTGCCGGAATGGACTCTGTACAGTGGAGGTTGTGCAATGAAGAGATGGCCCTCTTCAATCAATTCAGGCATATGCCGGAAGAAGAAGGTAAGCAGGAGCGTGCGAATGTGCGCTCCGTCAACGTCTGCATCCGTCATTATGATGACGCGGTTGTATCGTAGCTTAGTGAGGTCCAGGCCATCCGGCCCTGCTCTCAACGCCGTGCCGATGGCACGTATCTCTTCGTGTGCCAGTATGCGTTCCGGCGTTGCCTTCTCAACGTTCAGGATCTTCCCCCTGAGTGGGAGTATGGCCTGGAATCTTCGATTCCTTCCCTGCTTGGCCGAGCCACCTGCGGAATCGCCCTCCACAAGGTAGAGTTCACAGAACTCAGGATTCTTCTCTGAGCAGTCAGCAAGCTTGCCCGGTAGTGTGGCTGTCTCGTAGCTGCTCTTCTTGAAGACGAGCTCGCGTGCTTTGCGGGCTGCTTCACGAGCACGCGCTGAGACAAGGCACTTCTCGAGGATAGTGCGTGCATCGTCAGGGTGTTGCTCGAGGTAGAGGCCAAGCTGGTCTGCAACCAGAGATTCAACCTGGCTCCTGACTTCAGGATTGCCGAGCTTGGACTTCGTCTGGCCATCAAACTGAGGATTACCCAGCTTGACGCTTATGACTGCAACCAGGCCCTGGCGTACATCGTCGCCTGTGAGCCCCGTGTCGCTTTCCTTCGTAATCTTGTTCTTGCGTGCATAGTCGGAGAGAACCCTGGTGAGTGCGGCGCGGAACCCGGTGAGGTGGGTGCCACCGTCTTTCGTGTTGACGCAGTTGGCGAAGGAGATAACGTTCTCGGACATGCCGTCGTTGTATTGCATCGCGACTTCGACACTGCACGTATCTGCTGCGCCGGAGATGTAGATGGAGTCCGAATGAATGGCTCTCTTTTCGCGGCTCATGCGTTGCACGTAGCTCGCAATGCCGCCCTCGAAGTAGTAGGTGCGTTCTTCGCCGTTCCGATTGTCTATGAAATGGATAGTGGTGCCTTTGTTGAGGAAGCACATCTCCCTCAGTCTCTGGCAGGTAACGTCGAAGTCGTAGACTATGTCCTCGAATATCTCAGAGTCGGCGAGGAAAGAGGTTCGAGTTCCTGTCTCCTGCGTATCTCCCACAACGATGATGTCGGTTGTCGGGACACCGCGCTCGTACTTCTGGCGATACACCTTTCCATCTCGACGGACCTCAACGTTCGTCCATCTGGAGAGAGCGTTCACTACTGAAGCGCCAACGCCGTGCAGTCCACTGGAGACGTCGTAGAGATGGTTGCCGAACTTTCCGCCGGCGTGAAGCCTGGTCATCACTGCCTCAAGGGCGGTGATGTCGGTCGAAGGAATAAGGTCTACAGGAATGCCACGGCCATTGTCCTGGACCGTGATGCTGTTGTCCTCATCTATGGTGACATGAATAGCGTCGCAATAGCCCGCCATCGCCTCATCAATGCTGTTGTACGCAATCTCGTACAGCAGGTGTTGGAGGCCTTCAAACCCAGTGCCACCTATGTACATGCCGGGACGAAGGCGAACCGCCTCAATCTCGTCAAGTATCTGGATATCGTTGGATGTATAGGCGCGCGGGCGCGGATTGCCGTTTTCAGCAACAGACATGCGGAGATGTACCTCTGTCAGTGTCGGATAGCATTATGTCTCTAAACCGAGCAGTCACATGGGTAGTCATGGAGTGATGTGGTGGTGACTTGGCCGAGAACACTACCGAATTATAGCATGTTTTGTGATAGCCCAGCTATGAGACCTACATAGCCGCAGAGGTTCGGGGTGGTGTGCTCAGATATTCAACCAACTCATCCAGAGGAAGGGTGAGCTGCTCATTGCCTGACATATCGCGGACGATGGCCGTGCCGGCCTGAACCTCGTTCTCTCCGATGATGACCGAGTACTTCATGTTGAGTGAGTTGGACTGTCGGAGTTGTGCTTTGAGACTCTTGCTTCCCGTTGACGAAACCACTCCGATGCCGGCATCCCTGAGTTGTCGAGCCAGTCCGACAGCGGTGTGCCGTGGCAACTGGCCCATGCACGCCAGGTACACAGTGGGTCCTTCCATTTCGGGAATCTCTACTCCCTGTTCCTTGAGGTTGAGGATGATTCTCTCCATACCCGTGGCGAATCCCACTCCAGGCGTAGGCTTTCCGCCGATCTGCTCGATGAGTCCGTCATACCTGCCACCGCCAACGATGGCGCTCTGACCGCCCTCCCGCTCCGGCAGGACTTCAAAGACGGTCCTTGTGTAGTAGTCGAGACCACGCACGAGTTTGTGGTTGAGCGCGAAGGGAATCCCCAGCAGCCGCAGCTGATCCTGGACCTCCTGGAAGTGCTCATTGCACTCCGGACAAAGGTAATCCGAGATGTGTGGTGCTTCATCTGCGATTGCTCGACACTCTTTCTCCTTGCAGTCAAGGAGCCTGAGGGGATTCCTGACCATGCGTATCCGGCAATCGTCGCACACCCGTTCAGAGAGGGCCTTGTAGTGGTTCCGGAGCACTTCGACATATTCTGGCTGACACTCACGGCAGCCGATGCTGTTCAGCAGTACCGAGAGGCGCTTGAGGCCGAGTGCTTCCAGGAAGCGAATGGCGAGTTCTATGACCTCAACGTCAAGGCTTGGCGAGGCGTCGCCGAGAGCCTCGCAGCCGAACTGGTTGTGCTGGCGGTAGCGGCCGGCCTGAGGCCGCTCATACCTGAACGCAGCACCGAGGTAGTACAGTCGAATGGGTTGCGCAAGGTTGAACATGCCGTGTTCTACGTACGCGCGGCAGACGGGCGCGGTGTTTTCGGGCCGGAGCGCGAGCTTCTGTCCGCTCCGGTCCTCAAACACGTACATCTCTTTTTCTACAAGGTCAGTGCCCTCTGCATCCGCACGTGCAAACAGGCTGTAGTCTTCAAACACAGGTGTATCAAGTCTTTCATAACCGTAGAGGCGGCACACGTCAGCAGCCTTCCGCTGGACGTGCGCCCAATACGACTGCTCTGCCGGGAGAATATCTACGGTTCCTCTTGGTGCCTTGTACACTTTGTCGCAACTCACTTTTCTGAAAATTGTTTGGACTCGGCGATGGCTTTCATGCCGCGCGCAAGCGCCTCGAAGTTGACTTCGAGACGGTCCGGTGGCAGATTCTCCCTCAATTCGGCCTTGATGTCCTCTACTTCGAGCGGAAGCTGCTTCGTCCCGAGCAGTGCACCAACCATCACGATGTTGAGGGCGATTGGTGCATTGATGTCGAGCGCGATGCTGGTGGCATCGATGAAGTAGGCCTCCTTGCAGAGGCTCTCTACCGCTTTCTTCAGTTCAGCCATGTCGGGATAGGTATCCTGGCCGGAGGATACGCTGGCGGTGACCACCGGATAGGTGTTGCTGATGACGACCGTGTCGGAGTTTCCGTATTTCTCCACAAGGCGAAGCGTTTCAAGGGGCTCGAGGCCAACAATGAGATGTGCCTTGCCATCAGGCATGATGGGACCGTATTCCCTCTTCTGAGAGAGGCGCACGGTGCTGAAGACAGCACCTCCGCGCTGCGCGGCACCGAAGGTCTCGCCGATAGTCACGTAGTAGCCCTTCTTCATGAACGCGCCGCCAAGCATTCCTGAGAGCAGGATATTGCCCTGTCCTCCAACACCGGTGATGACGAGGTTCAAGGGATCAGCAGAGATAGCCATTATGCTCTTTCCTCCTTCACGATCGCCTTGCTTGGGCACAGATCTGCGCAGAGACCGCATTCGGCGCACAGGGCCGGCTGGATCTTGGCCTTGCCCGTCTCTGCGTCGTATGCGATTCCCGGGCACCTGAGGATGCGATAGCAGAATCCGCACTTGTCGCCCTTGCACTTCTCGGTATCCACATAGACTTTGTAGAGATGTTTCTTCTCCTGCCGCATACGCAGCAGTTCGCATTTGCGCCTCAGTATGAGGACCTTCACACCATTGTCGTCCTTGAGCAACTCCATGAGCTTCGCAGTAGTTGCCTTGGTGTCGAACGGATCCTGTATCTCCACCCTGCAGCCCACCGTCTTGCACAACGCTTCGATGTCAATCTGGCTGGTGACGTCCTGTGTCGCGGTTCTGCCGCTCGCTGCATGGGGCTGGAAGCCGGTCATGGCTGTGATGGCGTTGTCCAGTACGATGTAGGTCACGTTGGACTTGTTGTAGACCGCGTTTATCAGTGCAGGAATCGCACCGTGGAAGAACGTCGAGTCGCCACAGATGCCGATGGCTGGCTGGGTGAAGCCGAACTGGGCAAGCTGGCCAAGGCCGCCAGCCTCTGCGAAGCCCCCTCCCATGCAGTGCAGGATGTTCGTTATCTGGGTGCCGGCAGGGAAAGCGTCCATGGTGTAGCAGCCGATATCGCTTGCAAGAATAGGGTCTCTACCATCACGCTTGATGGCGTTGCCGATGGCGTAGAAGCTTGCCCTGTGTGGACAGCCCGGACACCAGGCGAGGCCTCGACTCACAACCATCTTGCCAATGAGGTCGTTCATCTTCTCCTGATATTCGGGTTCACGAGACTGGTATTCGATGCCGAATATGCGACATAGTGCGGCGATTACTCTGTCAGGATTGTTCTCTCCCACGTAGTCCTGGTGACCCGAACCCTTGCCGAGAATCTCCGGAGCCGGAGAGAGCCTCGCATCCGCGACGGCTGCTTTCACATGTGTCTCGACGAAGGGGTCAGATTCTTCGACAACAAGTGTCTTGCCCGCTTTCTGCACGTGGGATACGACGGTGCGGGCAGGGAACGGCCACAAGGTTCCCAGCTTGAGTATACCCACCCGATCGCCGAGGCCCAACTCCTCGATTGCATCGAGCGAAGATGGCATGCCGCTTCCGCTGCAGATGATGAGAAGTTCCGGCTTCTCGGGCCCCTGGTAGATGTTGAATGGAGAGTCTTCGAAGCGCTCGCGAATCTCTGCCATCTTCTTGATGAGCGCCGCGCGTTTCGGAGGCGCGATATAGGGGGTGAACATCTTTGACCTGTCGAACCAGGCCTTCGTATCGGCCTTCTTGTAGTCACCAACCTTCACCTTCCCACGCGAGTGGGCAAGGCGGGTATAGCCGCGCAAGTAGCCAAAGATGCTGAATTCCGCAGAGAGTTCGAAAAGTGCCTTCGTCATGTCCAGGGCTTCCTGGAAGTTGGCCGGCTCCATGAGTGGCGCGTTCGCCATCTGAGCTGCCCAGCGCGTATCCTCTTCGTCGCCGCTGGCGTGCGATTGTGGGTCATCAGCGACAACCACGACCATGGCGCCCTTCCGGTCGCCGAGGGTGGCAAGGTTGATGTGTTGCAGGGTATCCATCGCCACGTTCAGCCCCGCGTTCTTCATGGAACTGATTGTACGCAATCCTGTGTAGGCAGTAGCCAGAGCGGCCTCCGTCGCAACCTTCTCGTTGCTGGACCACTCGGCATGGATTCCTGCCTCCTTTGCTATGGCGGCCAGGCTGGTCAAGATCTCAGTTGAAGGAGTGCCCGGATATGCCGCGCAGTACTGGACTCCTGATTCCAGGGCTCCACGAGCAATGGCTTCGTTGCCCTGGAGGAGGTACTCTGAACCTGATGCAAGTTTCACGAGATTTGGCATCTTTTCCCCCTTATCGTTGGCGTGCTACTCGCGCTGCCAGATGTCTCCGCGTGTTTCTCCTTCTACTCGAAACGTACGGAGACCGAGCCGAGACGATCGAACGTTGCTGTCATGTTCGTGCCCGCTTCCACTTTGACAGCCGAAACAAGACTGCCTGACATGACGAAGTCGCCCTTCTTGAGCGAGATGCCATATGTGGTCAGCTTGTTGGCAAGCCAGGCGACCGATTCGGCGGGGTTACCGAGCACGGCAGCCCCTGCTCCGGTGCTGATGACCTCTCCATTCTTTTCCATGACCATGCCAATCAATCGCAGGTCCAAGTCTTTGATGGGAGTCAGTTTTCCGCCGAGTATCATCGTGGAGGCAGAGGCATTGTCTGAAATGGAATCCTTGACCGTTATCTTCCAGTCCTTATAGCGGCTATCGATTACCTCGAAAGCAGGCATGACGCCTTCTGTGGCGTCCAGCACGGTGGCTACATTGACGCCCGGACCTGTGAGGTCCTTCTTCAGCAAGAAGGCTATCTCCGGTTCAACCCTTGGCAGGATGAGGCTGCTCATGGGAAGAGGCGCGCCTTCACGGGCTACCATGGCATCGGTAATCATGCCGTAGTCAGGTTCGCGGATTCCGAACTGGTCCTGCATTCCTTTGCTTGTGAGGCCGATCTTCTTGCCCACAATGACTGCACCGGCATTGACCTTCATCTCAAAGGTCTTCAGCTGGATGGCATAGGAATCCTCATAGGTCACATCTTTGAATCTGTCGGTGAGGGCCACAATGGGGACGCAGGTCTTCTCCGCTTCTATCAATTCAATGGAGATCTGCTCTACTTGTTCTTTGCTGAGTGCCATATATCCTCCTTGACAAGGACTCGTCATCCCGGCAATCAAGACCGAGACAATTGTAGCAGAGTGACTGGGCGCAATACAGGATAACGGCCCCGGTAGACTCCAGGACCGTATGGAGCAACGCCACGCAAGGGCCTGCGCAGACAAGGGACGCAGTTTCAGTGCTCGTAACAGTAGGGATAGACGGAACTGTAGCTCTCTGCGGGGATGGGGTGGTGCGTTTCGTACACTTCACCAAGGTGAACAGCGACCGGATAAGAGTGACCTGTAAGCCATGTGTTCTCGAGACCCTTGATGAAGCGGTCGAATTGCTTGATATTGACGGCGAGTGCGAGGTCCATGTCTGTCATCCCTCCCCAGCGTCGCGATCCCATGCAAGGGAAGGCGACGACGGACACTCTGGATTCGTCGACATAGGCCTTCGCGGCGGCGGATGAGCAGATTCCGGCGAGGCTTCCGTAAGAAGTGGTGTAGGGGCCACCGGTGTACCAAAGAGAGGCGTCCATGATGCGGTTGACCATCCCCGGGTAGACAGCTGCAAACACGATGTCCGGCTCAACCGTGAGATGTTCGAGCGCTGCTACTGTGACGCCCTGCATAGTATGGGGTGGGACACTTGGAAGCGTGTCCATCGTGCTCTTCGCCAGCTCTTTTGATTCGAAATGAATCTGCTCGACGTGTTCTCCGCTCAGGATGCTCTCCAGCTTCTCTGTGATACCGAGCATTCCCGGCCCAATCAGGCACGAGAAGTCATCGGCTTTCAAGAGGAAGGTTGGTTGGACATCTGCAGCGTACGTCCTGGCCATCGTCAGATACTGACAGAATGAATGCTTCTTAGAGGGTCTCTCTCCAGCTCCGTCCGGGATAGACTCTCTGTTCTTCCACAGGCGGATGCCGACAGGCATTGTGGTCAGGCGCAGATGGCGTTCCATCTGTCGGGCACGTTTGATGTTCTTCTCCAGAATACTATTCATAGCGAACCCTCCTTACCAGCAAAAGAAGAGAGCCCCCGGGTGCCAGTTGGCACCCAGGGGCTCGAACGCACGAATGTGTCAGGGAATCTATACTACGTGTGAGGGGAAGTACTGGATGGTGGCGTCGGGGATGACTGCAACCTTGGCTTTGTCGCCGTGTGCAGCCTTGAGTTGCTCGATGGTCGTCGCCCAGTCCCTGGTAAAGTTGATCATGTCATAGGGCGCGAGCCAGTCTCCACCGACGTAGTCCGGATACGGCTGCATGACGGTGAGTTTCTTCGTGTTCATTGGCAGCCCCGCCTTGGGCATGTACGAGCGGCCACCAACGTTCTTGCCGAAACTCCTGCTCCAGTAGTGATTGATCTGTCCCTCGGGGGTGACACAGACAATTACCATGTCGCCGCCGGACTTCTTGAGGAGCGGCCATACAACGTTGGGCGCAAGCAGCATCTCATTCGCCTTGGCGAAGCAGTTGGCTATGACGATATCGCAATCATCGACGGCATCGGTCGCGAAGAACTCTCTCGCTACCTTGACGCCAGCGACGTGTTCGTCAACGACATCGCCTACGAACAGGTGAGTGATCTGGCGCTTGAGGTTGAATATGCAGTCCACCTTCACATCGAGTCCGGCCATCCTGGCCGCGTCGTTCATGTCGAGTTTCAGCGTGTTGCCCTCATACTTGCCGATGCCTGTGGTCTTGTTGGGGCACAGCCTCGTGTGATTCAGATCGATCGTCGTGATGGACGAGATGCCGGGAAGGATAATCTTGCTGCCGCCGCCGAATCCGCTCATGGGATGCGGGACGATGGAGCCTATGCCGATCTTGAGATCGCACATCATCACGCCTGCGTTGAACTGCATGGGGATACCAGCGGGGCTGGGTCCGACTGACGTGCAGTTCTCGTAGGGGTTGTGGTTGTAGACGCGGAAGCGGCTCATGACATCAGCGCCAAGCTTCTTGGTGAAGTCGATGGCGGTCATGGAGCCGTGGGCGCCAATTGCCGCATAGAAAGCAATATGTTCGTCTTTGATGCCTGCTGCTGCAAGCTCTTCAAGTACGTAGGGAACCATGTCCGCAGTTGGAGTTCCGCGGGACATATCGTCGAAGAGGATTGCGACCTCTTTCTTTCCCTTGGCCATTTCACGAATGGTCTTTGTGCCTATTGGGTTTGCAAAAGCCTTCCTGAAACCTGCGTCATCGAGAGGGGGAGTGGAAGCACCCTTTATGTTGCAGACGGAAACGTCCCAGGAATCCGGGAACTCAATCTCAAGCTCAGTGTCGCCGTACCATGCGAGTACTGGCAGTGTTGCCTTCTTTGTGTCGCTCATATCATCTCCTCTTCAGTATTGCCTCACAGCGTTATGCAAGTGTGCCCACGATGAATATGCCATTGTCTACATCCTGGTGGAGCGTCTCGGCCTTTGTCTGCTTGCCGGACGCAACATCAAGAGCTTCCGCGTAGAGAGCCTCTCCGATTTCGCCCATATGGCTCTTCTTTTCGAGGTCCACGTAGAAGTCCATGTTGTCGTTCATCGTCTTGAAAGTCGCCCCGTTCGCGGTGACCTTGATGACGGGAACGAATGGCGAGCCAAGAGGAGTGCCCCTCCCTGTCGAGAAGAACATGACTGTCGCTCCTGCCGCGGCGAGGGCAGTCAATGATGGCGCATCATAGCCCGGGCCGTCCACGATGGAGAGGCCTCCCTTTCTGGGTCTGTCGCCATATTCGTACATCTCCTGGATGGGCTGAGAGCCGCCCTTCGCGATGGCCCCGAGGGACTTCTCTTCGATGGTGGTCAATCCACCTTCGATGTTGCCCTTCGTCGGATTGGCGCCTCTCATGTCTACGCCCATATCGATGAACCGCTTCTCGTATCGGCGTACCATGTGAGTGATTACGTCGCCGACATCGGGCGTAACAGCTCGAGCTGCAAGAAGGTGCTCAGCCCCGATGAACTCGGTCGTCTCGCTGAAGACGGCTTTGCCGCCTTTCTTGACGAGGATATCGAAGGCAGCGCCAATTGCGGGGTTGGAGCCCAGGCCTGAAGTGGTGTCAGAGCCGCCGCACTCGGAGCCGAACATCAGCATAGAATCGTCGAACTGCTGTCGCGTGACTCGCGTGGCGTCGCTCACCATCTGGCGGGCGATACGAACTCCCTTCTCCACGGTGGCAACTGTGCCGCCGACCTGCTGTATGACGAGCTTCTCGACGGGCTTGCCGGAGCGGGCGATGTCTTCAGCGATGCCATCAATATCTATGGGGTCGCAACCAAGGCTCACGAGAACGACGGCGGCCACGTTCGGGTTGCGGCCGAGGTTGGCGAGCGTCCGGTTGACCTGTGCAAGGTCGTCAGGAGCAAGTGCGCATCCTTGATGATGCAGAAAAGGTACCGAGCCTCTCACCGATTCACTTATCTGTCGCGCTGTGGCTGCCGCGCATACGACTGTTGGAATAATCGCAACGTGGTTGCGGGTTCCCACAGAGCCATCAGGTCGTGGGTAGCCAAGGAAACTCACTTGGAAGCTGCCTTCGCTATATCACCGCGGCCGCGGGTGCTTGCGACGTTGTGAACGTGAACGTGCTCTCCCGTCTTGATGTCCTTCGTTGCTTCGCCGATGACTTCACCATACTTGATGATCTGACTTCCTGCCTTGACGTCGACGAGACTGAACTTGTGTCCGAACTGAATCGGGTTCACAAGCGTCACAGACACTGGCTTCTTGTCTATTTCAAGCGCGACATTGTCGCCTGAGACGAGGTCTGCCAGTGCAGTGGCTACGTTGTCCTTGCTGTTGAGTACG
>JAFGFT010000020.1 GCA_016930935.1 Dehalococcoidia bacterium
CTGTGAAGAGCTTGCCAGGGGTTCAGGGGGACTGTCCAGCATCTACATCACCACCGTCAGCCTCGCCATAGCCCCCATCGTGATGGCGGGAAACGAGGAGCAGAAGCGCAAGTACATCCCGCAAGTTGCGAATGACGGCGCCACTGTCGCATTTGCACTTACCGAGGCAATGGCAGGCAGCGATGTCTCAGCACTGGACATGAAGTACGTCAAGGAAGGCGACTACTTCATCTTGAACGGCACCAAGATATTTATCACGAACGGCGCAGAGGCGGACTTCCTCGTGACATTTGCCACGAAGGACAAGTCGCTCGGCCATCGTGGCATCAGTGCGTTCATCGTCGACAAGGACACCCCGGGCTTCTCCGTTGGAAAACTCGAGAAGAAAATGGGGCTTCACCCCGCATCGGCCGCAGAACTTGTTTTTGACAATTGTAAAGTACCCGCGGCGAACCTGCTCGGGCAAGAGGGAGAAGGCTTCAAGATAGCGCTCAGAGCCATCGACTCATGCCGCGTGTCCATTGCAGCGCAGAGCGTAGGCCTGGCCCAGGCAGCCTATGACGCGGCCATCGCCTACGCGAAGGAGCGAAAGCAGTTCGGAGTGGAAATCGCCCGCCACCAAGGTATCCAATTCATGATTGCCGACATGGCGGTGGACCTCGACGCAGCGCGACTGCTGACCTACCGCGCCTCATGGCAGCAACAGATGACGGGCAATATCTCAGCCAAGGAGCCGGCGATGGCGAAGTTGTTCGCCAGCGAGGCGGCACACCGCATCTGCCACAAGGCCATCCAGATTCACGGTGGCTACGGCTATACCAAAGAGTTTGCGGTAGAGAGGCTGTACCGCGACCAACGCATCATGGAACTGTTTGAAGGCACTTCTGAGATGCAGCGGTGGACCATTGCACGACAGATCACCGGTTTGAAGTAGACCCCCTACAAAGGATGCAGGAGGAAAGAACGGGATGGATTTCGAACTGAATGAAGAGCAGAAGATGTTTCAGACCATGGTCCGCGATTTTGTGGACAACGAGATAGCGCCGCACGCAGCCGAGTGGGACGAGACGGAGAAGTTTCCCTATGACGTCGTGAAGATGATGGCTGAAGTAGGTCTCTACGGACTCCACCTTCCCGAGGAATATGGCGGAAGTGGAGACGACATCTCCTACGTACTCGCCGTCGAGGAGATTTCGCGCGGCTCCGCGGGATTGGGGTCCTCATACGTCACGACTATGAGTCTGGCGATGACACCCATAATGATGAACGGTACGGATGAACAGAAAGCGCGGTACATACCAATGGTAGTCGGGGGTGCCACCGCCTCATTCGGATTGACCGAGGCGATGGCAGGCAGCGACGTCGCAAACCTCGACACGAAGTATGAACGGGATGGCGACGACTTCATCCTCAACGGCACAAAGATATTCATCACGAACGGCTCCGAGGCTGACTTCATCGTCACCTTCGCCACGAGCGACAAGTCGCTCGGCTACAAGGGCATCAGTGCCTTCATCATCGACAAGGACACTCCCGGCTTTTCGGTAGGCAAGAGAGAGAAGAAGATGGGCCAGCACCCTGCATCGGCCACCGAACTCATCTTCGACAATTGCCGGGTGCCCGCACGCAACCTGCTGGGACAGGAGGGGCGGGGTTTCGCCATCGCCCTTCAGGCCATCGACACCTGCAGAGTCTGCGTAGCAGCGCAGGGGGTGGGTATCGCGCAGGCAGCCTACGATGCAGCGGTCGCCTACGCCAAGGAGAGGAAGCAGTTCGGAGTAGAGATTGCCCGCCATCAGGGCATTCAGTTCATGATTGCGGACATGGCAGTTGACCTGGATGCGGCCAGGCTGCTGACCTACCGGGCCGCATGGCAGGTACAAACCACCGGCAAAGTATCAGCCAAGGAACCTGCCATGGCGAAGCTGTTCGCATCAGAGGCCGCCCACCGTATCTGCCACAAAGCCATCCAGATTCATGGAGGCTATGGCTACACCAGAGAATTCCCCGTTGAGCGTTACTACAGAGACCAACGCATCATCGAGATATACGAAGGAACGTCCGAGATGCAGCGCTGGACGATTGCACGACAGATTACGTCAACAAAATGAACCCATAGAGCAATAGCGGAAGGGGAATGACCGATGGATTTTGAGTTAAACGAAGAACAAGAGATGTTCAGGGCCATGGTGCGTGACTTCGTCGCCAACGAAATAGAGCCCTACGCAACGGAATGGGATGAGACGAACGAGTTCCCGTACGCCACGGTGAAGAAGATGGCTGAACTCGGGCTCTACACTGTCGGATTGCCCGAAGAGTACGGCGGAATGGGCGACGAGCTCACATTCGCCATCGCATCTGAGGAGATCTCGAGGGGTTCAGGTGGCCTTGGCATCTCCTACATCGTCAGTCTCGGCCTGGCTATGTACCCGATAACCATGCACGGCACTACCGAGCAGAAGGCGAAGTACATCGCACGCCTGGCCGAAGGTGAGACCGTGGCATTCGCCCTCACCGAGGCTATGGCTGGCAGTGACGTTGGCAACCTGGAAATGCGCTACGAGAGAGAGGGTGATTCGTTCATTCTCAACGGTACCAAGATATTCATCACCAACGGTGCCGAGGCAGACTTCCTGACAACGTTCGCTACGAAGGACAGGTCCCTGGGACACAAGGGGTTCAGCGCCTTCGTCGTGGAGAAGGGCACTCCGGGATTCTCAGTCGGCAAACTCGAGCGCAAGATGGGTATCCACCCTGCCTCGGCAGCGGAACTCGTGTTCGACAACTGCAGAATACCCGCAGAGAACCTCATTGGCGAGGAAGGCAAGGGATTCCGCATCGCGATGGAGGCAATCGATGCAAGTCGCGTCACGATTGCCTCACAGGCGGTCGGCATTGCGCAGGCCGCGTATGACGCAGCAGTGGCCTACGCCAAAGAGCGTAAACAGTTCGGTGTTGAGATTGCACGCCACCAGGGAATTCAGTTCATGATTGCTGACATGGCAACAGAACTCGATGCCGCGAGACTCCTCACCTACAGGGCGGCATGGCTCACACAGGAACAAGGCAAGTCACCCCTCAAGGAAGCCGCTATGGCGAAGCTGTATGCGAGTGAAGCCGCGCATCGTATCTGCCACAAAGCCGTGCAAATTCACGGCGGTTACGGCTACACCAGAGAGTTCCCCGTTGAACGCTACTACAGAGACCAGCGCATCACCGAGATTTACGAAGGAACGTCGGAGATGCAACGCTGGACCATCGCACGACAGATAACGGGGACGCGCTAGCGCGTCCCCGTTAATGACCCGGTCAGGAGAGAGAGGATGCCGCCTAGGCGGCATCCTGCATCTTCTGTGTCGCTTCGCGAATCTCCTCAACCGATGCTTCTTCTTCAACAGTCGAGAGATCCCCAAGGTCATTGCCCGTCAGCAGAGCCTTCATGACCCTGCGCATGATCTTGCCGCTCTTCGTCTTCGGCAACATGTTGACGAAGTGGATGTCACCAATGACCACGATTGGCCCCATGGTCTGCCTCACATGAGTGATAAGCTCCTTCTTCAGTTCATCACTCGGTTTGTATTCCTTGGACAGGACTACAAAGGCACTTGCAACTTCACCCCGCAGGTCATCCGGAACGCCCGAAACGCCTGCCTCAATGACGGCCGGATGTGAGACGAGAGAACTCTCAATCTCCACCGTACCGATGCGGTGCGCCGCAATCTTGATGACCTCGTCAGCACGCCCGTAGAACCAGATGTAGCCATCCTCATCTATGCCGGCGGAGTCACCAGCGTAGTACATCCCCTTCGTGCCGTCCTTGGTTTCCCAGTAGTCAGCCTTGTAGCGGTCAGGGTCTCCCCAGAGGGTGGACGTAAGGCCGGGGAAGGGTTTCTTGATTACCAGCACGCCCTTCTCTCCGGGTTCGCAGGAGTGACCATCGTTGGCATCCACAACATCTGTGATGAGGCCGGGGACAGGAGTCGCAGCAGAGCCCGGCTTGATGGGCATGATTGCGATGCCATAGGGGTTGCCGATGATAGGACCACCGGTTTCGGTCTGCCACATATGGTCAATGACCGGCACGGCGCCGCCGAACACGTCATTCTGGAGCCATTCCCAGGCAGCAGGGTTGAGCAACTCACCAGCGCAGAGCACTCGTTCGACAGAACTCAGGTCATGCTTCAGTGCGTTCTCGATGCCAAGTCGGCGGAGACCACGGATGCCGGTGGGCGAGAACCACAGACCGGTCGCCTTGTTTCTGTCAATAAGGTCCCACCACATGTCCGGCTTGGGATAGTCCGGCGTTCCCGAGTACAGGATTGAGGTACAGCCAACCAGCAGCGGTCCGTACACGTTGTAGCTGTGCCCGACGATCCAACCGATGTCGGAGGTGCAGAACCAGACATCTTCCGGCCTCAGATTGTAGATCCACTTGGCCATCGAATAGATGTACACCTGGTAACCACCGTGACGCTGCACGGTCACCTTTGGCTTTGCAGTTGTGCCGGATGTAGGCATGACGAACAGGGGGGCGTCAGATTCCATGGGTGTGACGTCGGGGCTCTGTCCCTCTGCTTTCGCCAGGAACTCGTCCCAGGTGATGTCACGACCCTCTTTCATGTTCACATCGGCCAGGCCGCTCTTCAGCACAACCACGGTCTTGATCTGCTTCTCATCCTCGAGAAGATCTATGGCATCGTCAACCATCACCTTCAGAGGAACCGGCTTACCTCTTCGTGAACCGGCATCCTGGGCGAACACGTATTCCGCACCGGTCAGTGACAATCGATCAACCACTGCGCCCGGAGAGAATCCCGCGAAAATAGCCATATGAATCGCGCCAATCCTCGCACAAGAGAGCATGATGACAGCCGCTTCGACTCCCATAGGCATGTAGATGGCAACCCTGTCGCCCTTCTTCACGCCGAGACCGCGAAGCGCGGCCGCATACTGCTTCACCATTTCCAGCAATTGACTGTAGGTTATAGTGCGGATTACGCCGGTATCTCCATCTTCCGCGATGAAGGCTGCCTTCATCCCCAGTCCCTGTTCGACCTTGTAGTCAACACAGCTGTAACACATGTTTGTGAGACCGCCGGTGAACCACTTAAACGTAGGATAGTCCCAATCCAGAACCGTATCCCATTCTTTGAACCAATAGATGTCGTCCATTGCCGCGATAGCGGCGTCTTCCCAGAAGCCCTCGTAGTCCTCTACCGCTCGCTTCGTGAAGCCCACAACCTGCGGGGGAGTCAAATGTGCCATAGTTCCTCGTTCTCCTTATCTTGGTGTTTGGCAAGACAACCCTTCTCTGGTCGGCCAGCGGGTCCTCGGCGATTGTAACAACCGATTCAATGATTATCAACGAAGGGCAAAACTACAAGAAAATACGAATGAAACAGGAGAAGGAAAGGGCTTGTATCCTCAGCGGGAACGTCGCCGGCCCACGGAGGAAATCAACCAGAGGAGTCCAACCACCAGAAAGAATGGAGACACAGGGAGTACGAATCTACTCCCTGTGTGCCGCGAGATAGTCACCACAGGCTTGTCCGGCAATGCCTCGACCACCAATCCCTCGTCTACGAGTTCTTGTGCCTGTAGCTCAGCGTTCATGTACTGTTCTGGCATCCATCCGAAAGGGTTGTTCCCACCGGTCGCTTCCGCCCAGACCCATCCTGACTCGCCATCCAGTGACAACTGTCGATTGGCCCCCGCGTACCCCGGAACATAGACGAGCGCAGCCGCATGTTCCGGAGCCAGGACCACGGCAGAGCGAATACCAGCACCAAGATACATTACCCCCAGAAGGACTGCGTAGTCCTCACAATCGCCATACGCGATACCCTCCTCGTCGATGACGGCCAGGAGTTCGTCAGCATTCTGGGCAAATTCCATATAGCCAAACTGACTGCGGTCCGACGTGTAGCGCACCTTGCTCTGCGCATAACCAAATATCGCTTCCGCGCGCTGTTCGATATCCGGATACTCCTGCTGGAACTCCAGCCCGCGCACATACGCGCGGTTCGCGTTTGCCCCCAGGCTCTCCGCAGCGATTACGGGGTCAAATCTTCCGCCCACGTAGTGCAAGAAGCCGTCTTCACCGTCACCCCGTGTACGACACACATCCCAGTCATCAAACACATCATCGCCGCTCTCATAGAAATTCGAGGTCGGGAAGGCACATACCACAAGTGGAGACAGGAGGCAGAGCACCACAAGGCACAACACGACACGGACAGTGCGTGACCGGAGAAAATCAGAGCGGCATTGTAAGTGCGCCATGCAGTATCAGGCCGAAGAACACGAGGTATCCGAACATGTACATTCCGACAGCAATCGGGCTTTCATCCACACAACAGAATCTGATATTCGGCGTGAGCCTGTCAAGAATGTTGAGAAGGATGATTCCAAGAAGAAGACTGACGAAGAAACTTACCGCAATGAGCCCGAGTCTCACAGGGTCAACGACGCTCTGGAGTACTCCCGCTCCGATCACCACCGGCCCTGTTACCACTCCATGTATGACCAGGCCAATCATTATCATGAAGCCACTCACGAAGAGGCCAACAGCCACTGGGTGCTCCCCTATACGCTGGCGCTGCCGGATGCCCGGAGTGAGCACATCAATTGCAGCGATACCCAACCACGCGAGGAGAGACGCTACGAAAGCCTGAAACGCTGTCCTGAGGACCCACAGCAAGACGATCTGATAGAAAGCGGCGTCAGAACCCATCAGTATCCGTGCACCAGCCGTTTCAGTTGGGACGGGTCGCTACTCTTTCTGACGGCATCCTCAACTGTGATGATGCCTCCGTTCACAAGCTGTGCAAGCGCCTGATTGAGCGTCTGCATTCCTTCCTTGCTACCCAACTGCAATGTGCTGGGAAGTTCGAAGGTCTTATTCGTCCTGATAAGGTTCCTGACGGCCCCGTTTGCGACGAGAATCTCGAACACACCAACCCTGCCCTTACCACCAATCTTCGGAACCAGCGTCTGAGATAGCACCCCTTCAATCACCTGAGAAAGCTGCAGCCGTATCTGATGCTGGTGCTGCGGAGGGAAGGCATCGATAATGCGGTCAACGGTCTGAACAGCATCAACCGTGTGCAGCGTGCCCAACACAAGGTGGCCGGTCTCGGCAGCTGTAATCGCCGTGGAGATGGTATCCAGGTCACGCATTTCACCGACAAGGATGACGTCAGGGTCATGACGGAGCGCATGCTTCAACGCATTCGAAAACGAACGCGTGTCATCGCCCAGGTCGCGCTGCGCAATCAGGCATTTCTTGTTCTTGTGCAGAAAC
Source organism: Dehalococcoidia bacterium (assembly GCA_016930935.1). GTDB lineage: Bacteria > Chloroflexota > Dehalococcoidia > GIF9 > AB-539-J10 > SKVJ01. Next base: position 7,304 of record JAFGFT010000020.1, read on the forward strand.
TCCACAGGGTCTTCGATAGTAATAACGTTGCGAGCTTCATGGTCGTTCAGATAGTCAATCATGGCCGCAAGCGTCGTACTCTTACCACTCCCGGTCGGGCCGGTGACCAGCACAAGTCCTCGTGGCTTCATGATAAGGTCCACGCACACCGCGGGGAGGCCGAAGTCTTCCATGGTCGGTATCACAAATGGAATGCGCCTGAACGCAACGCTCATGGTCCCACGTTGTTGCATCACGTTCACACGGAAACGAGCCAGCCTTGGAACACTGTACGCGAAATCAAGTTCGAGTTCCTGATGGAACGACGCTCTCTGAGCTTCGTTCGTGCATTGTCGGACAGCCTCCTCAATATCAGCGGGGGAAAGTCCAGGAGCATCCTCCATCGGCACGAGTTCGCCATCAATCCGCATCATCGGAGGAGCCGGAACCCGCATGTGAAGGTCTGAAGCTTCCTTCTCCGCCATCACCCGTAGTAAGTCGTTGACATCCATCTTCGTACCCCCCGTGCCATCAGACATGACAAATCATAGTAGCCGAAGTGCATCCAACTGTAAACGAGACTACGGTCCTAGTTCGAACGTACTCTCCTCTGCACTCACACCACGGCGTCAGATTGAGTCTATGGCAACACTACCCGCGAATAGAAGAAACAAATGGACAGGGTCCGATAGTATGGAAGGCATATGGGGCTGAGTTGCTGAACTGAACACTCCACCACCCCACACCAATTCCTTCAAACGAACGACGGCGAATGCCGGAGCCGATACGTTCATCACCCTCACTTGTCAGAGGCCGACTCCTGCCGCACCATGGCCGCAAGAACATCGGTCACTTTGTGAAACTCACTGGACTTGTCGAAGAAGCAGTCTGCTCCCGCATCCATGCATTTCTTACGATACTGAGGATAAGGATAGTTGGTAAGCATGATGATGAACGGCGAGTCTTCCTCTCGTTTCACCGCTTCAAGCACCACTATCCCGCTGCCCGAAGGCATCCTGATGTCAAGTATCGCAACGTCAGGCTTGAGTTCCTTGATACTCTCTATGCCTTCTTCAGCATTGTCCGCCACACCAACAACCTCCACTCCTTCCACCTCGGACAGAAGAACTACAAGTCGCTCCCTTACCAGAGGAGAATCATCAACAACAAACACTCTCATTCTTGCCCCCTCACCGTCAGGAAGGACCTGCCCAAAACGGCATAGTCCTGACATTATGTTGCACGAACTCCCTACGTCTGCACAATCAGTCACAAACCCGAATCAGTGTAGGTGATTCCTCACAATCTGCGTCAGCGTGAACCCCATTTGCGCTTCACTCTACTATTCCGTGCCTGATGGCATAACGTGTAAGGTCAGCGCTGCTGTGCATCTGCATCTTCAGCATCAACCGTGCCCTGTAGGTACTTACAGTTTTTGCGCTCAAGCCAAGTTCGGCGGCAATCTGCTGGACACCAAAGCCGGACACTGTCAACCGGAACACTTCGTACTCTCTGTCGGACAATCTCTCGTGGAGAGGTCTGTCACTGCCACGTTCAAGATCGATTGCGAGCCGCTCTGCCAGAGAACTGCTCACGTATTTGTGCCCGTCGGCAGCACAACGCAGGGCCTTAACCAACTCTTCCGGCGCGCTGGCCTTGGTCACATAGCCGGAGGCGCCAACCTTCATCACTCTCACCGCATATTGTTCTTCTGTGTGCACACTCAACACGAGCACGGCCACCTTTGGATACTCTTTGCGGACCTGACGTATGACATCCAGTCCGCTGATGCCAGGCATCGAGAGATCCAGGACCACGATATCGACACCACCATCACGTAATCGGTCAAGCACTTCCGCACCATTCGCGGCCTCATCGACTACAACCATGTCCTCGGTATCCGCCAGAATCTGTTTCAGACCCTGCCGCACGACCGCATGATCATCGGCGATCAGTACTCTTGCCACGAATAGACTCCTCCCTTCACCTGCAGCAATTCTGGCGTATTCATGTATGTCTTTCAAGCCCCGTCCGCATACCGCTGCAACGACAGAGAAGTTCGCAGTTGATACCTCTGAGTCCGAGAGGCGGACAATTGAGTCCCGGCACAAGGAACTGCTACCCTACGGACGGGCCATGAATGAAGTCACGCTCGTGAGTTGGAACGTCAACGGGGTTCGCGCCATCGAGAAGAAGGGCTTCCTCAAGTGGCTTCGTGAGACTGCCCCGGACATCCTCTGTCTCCAAGAGACCAAAGCGCACCCAGACCAACTCTCTCCTGCACTACTCTCTCCGGAGGACTACACCTCCTACTGGGACTATGCTGAGCGCAAGGGCTACAGCGGAGTTGCCATCTACACGAGAAGGCAACCCCTCCGGGTGGCTCGAGGTTTTGGCGTCGAGAGGTTTGACACGGAGGGACGCGTGCTCGTCGCCACGTATCCGGAATTCACGCTACTGAATGTCTACTTTCCGAACGGAAAGCGGGATGATGAGCGGCTTCAGTACAAGCTCGACTTCTACGATGCGTTTCTCGACTACATCGTCGGGCTTCGCCAGAAGGGAGAAAGGCTCATCATCTGCGGAGATGTGAACACAGCCCACACAGAAATTGACCTCTCCAATCCCAGAGACAATGAGAACACGTCCGGGTTCCTCGCCGTCGAGCGTGCGTGGATGGACCGCCTCATGGCACACGGGTTCGTGGACACGTTCAGGCTCTTCAACGCCAAAGGGGACAACTACACATGGTGGGACATGCGCACAAGGGCACGAGACCGAAATGTGGGCTGGCGCCTGGACTACTTCTTCGCGAGCGACAATCTGGTCGATTCCATCAGTGGAGCGGGCATCCTGCCCGACGTCATGGGTTCCGACCACTGCCCTGTAAGCCTGACGCTCACCACGTAGACCCAATCTGACTGTGCTACAATCCCTTGCTGGCTCTCCAGCATGACGGGTCCGGAAGACTATGACTAAGAAGATACTCTTTCAATGCGATTTTGACGGCACAATCACGGAAGACGATGCCAGTTTCTACATACTTGATGCCTACGCACAGGGTGACTGGCGGTCGATTCTTCAGCAGTACAAGGAAGGCAAGATACCTGTCGGCGAATTCAACACGCGCGCCTTCGCGATGGTCAAAGAGAGCGAGTCCACGCTTCTCAGTAAGCTGGAGGAGAATGTCAGGGTCCGTCCCGGATTCCGCGAACTTATTGATCACTGCGCATACCGTGGTATCCGATTCGTCATAGTAAGCAACGGTCTCGAGTTCTATATCGAGGCCGTACTGAGATCACTCGGCATCGAAGGCATTGAGGTACACGCGGCCAAGAGCACCTTCACCCCTGAAGGAGTGATGGTTCAGTACCTCGCACCGGATGGCACTGTACTCCAGGACGGTTTCAAGGAAGCCTACATCAAGTTGTACCTGAGCCAGGGACACAAAGTGCTCTACGCCGGCAATGGAACATCGGATGCGTTCGCATCACGCCATGCGCACACGGTGTTCGCGACCGGGGACCTGCTCGACTACTACAGGCGCAACGGACTCACCTGTGAGCCGTTCGACGACCTCACGGAGGTTGTCAACCTGCTCTCCAACCCACGACCACGACGAGCATAGTCAGTGGTCGCGACTGAGCCATGGGCGCTTGTCCTTGCCCCACACTTTCGAGATTGCGCTGACTATCCAATCAAGCGGCAGGTCAGCCTCAGTGCCGAACTTCTCCACGTATTCGACATACGCATTGCCCTTCAGGTCGACTGATGGGAGTATGGCATCGTTGACCCCGTCAAATTCAACGACGGGAAGGCCATTCGTCTCGCATAGCACCCTGTCGAACGTGGCTGCCACACTCACCCAATTCCCTTCGAGCAGCAACTGGTTGTAGCCGTGCCGCAAGAACAAATTCGTCCCGAATTTCTCAACGAAGCGCGAAGGAGTGCGGTGATTGCGTATCGCAGCAAACGAGAGTCTTGAGGGTATCCCTGCGGCGCGTCCCAGTGCGGCCAGCAGGACGGCTTTCTGCACACAATACCCTTTGCCTCTTTCAAGAACGGTGCTCGCCACGAAGTCTTCCTTGAACATGGAAATCATGTAGACGCTGTAGGGGATGTCATCACGGACGAAGTAGAAGAGTTTTCGCGCCTTCTCAGCGTCCGTCGAGCACCCTTGTGTCAGTCCGGTCGCCGTCCGCACAATCGACGCGTTCTCAGAGTCGATAGTGTCCGTGGGACGCAGATATGCCGCCGTATCGTCGATATTCTCCCCCATCACTATCGTGCGTTCGAAGAATCAGCAGTCCAAGCTGACGAAGCGCGCATACACATGGAGGAATCTCATTTCGCAACCGGCTCTCGCTGTTCCCGCATGAGCACCGGCTTGAGATAGCGCCCCGTCACAGACACGTCATGTTCCACCAGTTGTTCCGGAGTTCCCGTCGCGACAACATAGCCTCCGTCATCGCCGGCTCCAGGCCCAAGGTCGATAACCCAGTCGGCATTCTTGACAACATCAAGGTGGTGTTCAATGACGAGCATCGTGTTGCCACTGTCAACGAGCCTCTGTAGCACGTGCAGAAGGCACTCCACATCTGCGAAGGCAAGCCCTGTCGTTGGTTCATCAAGGATATACAGGGTATTCCCCGTCGACCTGCGCGAGAGTTCTGTCGCCAGTTTCACCCGCTGCGCCTCCCCTCCTGACAGGGTGGTTGCGGGTTGTCCGAGCCCCACGTAGCCAAGGCCGACATCCTGCAGAGTCTCCAGTCTGCGACGAATAGGAGGGATGTTCTCAAAGAACTCCGCAGCCTCATCGACGGTCATATCAAGGACTCCTGCAATGGTTTTCCCTTTGAAGGTGATCTCCAGGGCCTCACGATTGTACCTGCGTCCACCACAGACTTCACAGGGCACGGTCACGTCAGAGAGGAACTGCATCTCTATCTGCACACAGCCCGCCCCCTGACAAGCCTCACATCTCCCCCCTTTCACATTGAAGGAGAATCGCCCTGCCTTATACCCTCTGGCCTTCGCCTCCGGCATCTTCGCAAACAGTTCACGGATGTGGGTGAAGGTCCCGGTGTACGTCATCGGATTGCTGCGAGGTGTTCGCCCGATGGGTGACTGGTCGATGTTCACGACTTTGTCGACGTGTTCGAGCCCCTCAATCGCATCACAGGTCCCCGGTGCATCCTTTGACCGGTACAGTTCCCGGGCGATTCTCTTGTAGAGAACCTCGTTGACCAGTGAACTCTTTCCAGACCCTGAGACTCCTGTCACGCACACGAATCGCCCCAGCGGGATGTGCACGTCCACCTTCTTCAGGTTGTTCTCTTCCGCCCCTCTGATGACAATCTCTTTGCCATTGCCCTCTCGCCGCGCATCAGGCATGGCTATCCGCCGGACGCCGCTGAGGAAGTTCCCTGTGGAAGAGGCAGCACAGGCCATGATGTCCTCTGTGGTTCCTGTCGCAACTATCTCCCCTCCCCACTTCCCTGCGCCGGGACCCACATCGATGATGTGATCAGCAGCCCGCATCATCGCCTCGTCATGTTCCACTACGAGTACCGTGTTGTCGAGATCGCGAAGTCGCTCAAGCGTCATGATGAGACGTGAGTCATCTGCGGGATGCAAGCCCACCGTGGGCTCATCACACACATAGAGAACACCCGTCAGTCCGCTCCCTATCTGGGTGGCCAGATGTATGCGTTGCGCTTCTCCACCACTCAAGGTGGCAGCAGCTCTGCCGATGGTGATATAGCTGAGACCGATGTCCAGCAGAAAGCCGAGCCTGCTGCGTATCTCCTTCAATATCTGCCTCGCGATCGTATTCTCTCTCTCTGATATGGCCTCAGGAAGATGCTCCGCCCACTGGAACGCCTGTGACACCGGCATGTCAGTCACGTCCATGATGTTCAGTTCACCTATCTTTATCGCAAGGGATTCCGGCTTCAGGCGTTTGCCATGACAGGCTACGCACGGGTGTGACGACATGTAGCGGCTGATTTCCGCCCGGGCCGCATCCGAATCGGTCTCCCGGAAACGTCTTTCCAGATTCGGAATGACGCCTTCAAAACGTGCGTAGCGCCGCACCATGCCGTTTCTGCCATCGTACGTTGCCAGTACAGGTCCCGAGTTGTCTCCATAGAGCACGGTATTGACCTGCTCTTCCGTCAACTCGCGTACGGGAGTAGACACGGAGAACCCTTCCCTTTCTGCGATGGACTCCAGCATGCTGGCATACCACACAGACATGGCCCCATTCCTTGCCCATGGAAAGATGGCCCCTTCGTCTATGCTGAGGCCACGGTTCGGTATCACCAGGTCAGGGTCAATCTCCCACTTCACTCCAAGCCCCGTGCAGACGGGACAGGCCCCGTGCGGATTGTTGAAGCTGAAGGTGCGGGGCTCAATCTCGCCGATGCTGATTCCGCAATGGACGCACGCGAAGTGCTCCGAAAAGAGCATCTCCTCCCCATCGATGACATCGATGAGCACTATCCCCGAGCCGAGCTTCAATGCAGTCTCCACCGATTCCGCAGTCCTCGTTGCCCCCTCACCGGGGGTGACAACCAGCCGGTCGACAACCGCCTCTATGGAGTGCTTCTTGTTCTTGTCGAGTTCGAACTCTTCGGACAGGTCATACACCTGGCCATCAACCCTGGCGCGAGCAAACCCAGCCCTGCGCAGGTCTTCAAATACGTACTTGTGTTCACCCTTCCTGTCCTTCACAAGGGGAGCGAGCACGAGCAGCCTGCTACCCTCAGGCAGCCCAAGGACTGCGTCCACTATCTGTTGTACGGTCTGACTCTCAATCTCCCGTCCGCAGCTCGGGCAATGCGGATGACCGATACGCGCGAAGAGGAGTCGAAGATAGTCATAGACTTCGGTCACCGTCCCCACGGTAGAGCGGGGGTTATGTCCTCTCCCTTTCTGGTCGATAGCGATTGCCGGACTCAGGCCTTCGATATGGTCTACGTCAGGTTTCTGCATCTGACCAAGGAACTGTCGGGCATACGCAGAGAGAGACTCGACATAGCGGCGACGTCCCTCGGCGTAGATGGTGTCGAACGCGAGAGTGCTCTTCCCCGAACCAGATACGCCCGTGATAACGACGAGCTTGCCACGAGGTATAGCTACATCGATGTTCTTGAGGTTGTGCTCACGAGCGCCCCGTACAATGATTGAGTCTGGCATGGCCGTTGTGATTGTACCATCGGGCCGAACGGCCACCAAAACCGTTCCAAGTAGAGGCCGCACACAAAAAGGAGGACCCCTCGTCCGAGGAGTCCTCCTTACGGGTTTCCGTAGTATTCAGTTCTAGATGATGCCGTTGAAGTGCATCAGAACCGGCGCAAGCATCAGTGAAATGACTGACATGAGCTTGAGCATGATGTTCAGTGACGGTCCGGCGGTGTCCTTCATCGGGTCACCCGCAGTGTCACCGACAACAGCAGCATAGTGGGCATCAGAGTTCTTGCCACCGTACTTGCCTGACTCAATCCATTTCTTGGCATTGTCCCATGCGCCACCAGCGTTGTTCAGGACCACCGCAAGGATGAATCCCATCACCACGGCTCCAACGAGGAAGCCGGCGAGGGCGTACTTGCCAAGTATCACACCGACGATGACCGGAGCAATGATGGACATGATGGACGGAGCCAGCATCTCCCTGAGAGCGGTCTTCGTGCAGATATCCACCGCAAGCCCGTACTTGGGCTTCGTGGTGCCTTCCATAAGGCCAGGAATCTCACGCCACTGCCGTCTGACTTCTTCAATGATTGCAGTCGTCGTGATTGCCACAGACTTCATGGTCATGGCACAGAAGACGGGTGGCATCAAGGCGCCCAGCAGAAGTCCTATCAGGATAGGAGCACTCAGAAGGCTGAACCGCTCGGGCTCGGTGACACCAATGGAGCCGCCCGCCAAGGTCACGATGCCAGTCGCAATCGCAAACGAGAGAATGAGGCCAAGAGAGTTCAAGGCTGCAGCGCCAATCGCAAAGCCCTTGCCGGTCGCCGCAGTCGTGTTGCCGAGGGAGTCAAGAGCATCCGTGCGCTCTCGCACTTCCTCCGGGAGAGAAACCATGGTGGTGATACCACCGGCATTGTCGGCCACGGGGCCATAGGCATCCGTCGCCAGGGTGACTCCAAGAGTGGAGAGCATACCGGCAGCGGCCAGTGCCACGCCGTAGAAGCTTGCGAAGTAGAATGCGGCGCCTATCGCGCCACAGATGAGGATTACCGCAGGCCACGTGCTGAGCAAGCCCACCGCGAAGCCCTGGATAATGGTTGCGCCCGCACCCGACGTGGACGCGCTGGAGATTTCCTGAGTTGGTTTGAACTCATACGAGGTGAAGTAGCTCGTGCTCTCACCGAGAAGCACGCCCGCAACCAGACCTGCGGCCATCGCCCAGAACAACCCCATACTTGCACCCAGGTAGTAGATGATGATGAACGCGAACACTGCGGACAGCACGGACGCTGTCAGCGTGCCCCTGCGCAGGGCAGCGAGCAGCTTGCCCATCTCCACCGTTTCACCCACGCGAACCATGAAACAGCCGATGACGGAGGCAAGAATGCCTCCCGCAGCGATAAGCATGGGGATAAGCCATGCAGTCTCTGCACTATTGACCATGCCCGTTGCGGTAACCACCACGGACAGCGTCATCGTTGCGATGATGGACTCTACATAGGACTCGAAAAGGTCTGCACCCATTCCGGCAACGTCACCAACGTTGTCACCAACGTTGTCCGCCACAACCGCAGCGTTCCGGGGGTCATCCTCGGGAATGCCCGCTTCAACCTTTCCGACCAGGTCGGAACCGGCGTCGGCACCCTTCGTGAAGATACCACCACCGACCCTTGCGAACAGAGCAACGAGCGATGCGCCCGTGCCGTACGCGGGAATGACCGCCAGGAAGTTCGGGTCATTGTGCCACAGGAAATAGAGAATGCTTATGCCAAGGATGCCGATGCTGACTACCGTCAGCCCCATGACCGCACCACCCCTGAAGGCGACGCGCAGGCCATGATTCACGCTCACCTGCGCCGCAGCACAGGTTCTGCCATTTGACCTGGTAGCCATGTTCATGCCGGCATATCCGGCACCCATTGAACACACCGCTCCGAACACGAAGGCTGCACTCACTTTCATGCCAAGGCTCGGAACCACTGCAAGGACAATGGCAAGTACCACGACAACGATAGCGAGTGTCCGATACTCCCTGCTGAGAAACGCCATCGCGCCTTCTCTGATGGCAGCCGAAGTATCCTTGACCTCCTTGGACCCCTCATCCTGGGCCAGCACGTAGCGCACGAAATACACTACGACGGCCACTCCAAGCACCCCCGCAGCTACGCTCAACCACATTAGATTCATAGACTCAATCCTCCTCTTCTACATGAGAAAAGGCGCCTCATCGACCGGAGCGCCCTGTCACATGCAATCACGTTCAAATCATTACTCCGATTTACCATAATCGGCGCACTTCTATTTGTCAACCAATCTTGCCCTGTAATTCCGCCAGCCGCTCCCCAAGCGCATCCTGTCTCAGCGCCGCCGTCAGGTCTCCCCTGGTTCGTTCAATGAGCCCTCGTGCAGCATCGGAGTTGCGTCGCAACCCATGCGTGACCACATCAGGAAAGTCCATTGTCATCAAGACGCCATAGATATCATCCATGGTCTCCAGAAGTGCCTCGCAGCGCGCAACCTCACCTCTTCTGAGACTATCCAGGATATAGCGGCGCAACTCACCCACCACCTCACCCAATCCATTCACATACGCGGGAACAGAAATCCCCAGTTCCTCTGCCTCAGCAAAATCAACCCCTTCGACGAGAGCGACGGTGATGCAGGCCTCCGCGTATTCCTTCTGTGCATCATGAATGAACCCGGCATGCGCAATCTCATCACTCTCTGCCACTGCGGCGAGCAACTGCACATTGAGCGCCCTGTTAGCATCGAGCAAAGCCCGAGCCGCTTCGAGCTGCTGCCGGTGTGCTGAACGAATCGCTTTTCCGCTGTTCTGAATCATCTCCCGGCATAGAGGCAACGCACGCTCACGAGCGCGATTCTGCGCACTGAAGTACTCCTGCGCCGATGCCGCGATATTCTCAAGCTGTCTCATGCTCATCTCCCTGGCTCCGCTGCAGTGCTTCACGTATCTTCGATGAGAGTTCTCGTGCAGCAGTCGTCACATCAGGCTGCATCACAACTGCGCCGATAACCGCAATGGAGTCGGCGCCAGCCCTCACCACATCTTCAATGTTGCCCGGTCCAATTCCACCAATCGCACACAGTGGGATGCCGGGTATCAGTCCCCTCACGTGCTTCAGGAAATCCAATCCGAGAGGTGCGGAATCCTCTTTCTGCGTAGTGGGAAACACTGCTCCCACGGCGATGTAGTCTGCACCATCCTCTTGCGCCCTGCGCACGTCGTCCTCAGTGCGGCACGAAACGCCGACAATGGTGTCGATAGGAAGCAGTGTACGAACAACCTTGAGTGGCAGGTCATCCTGCCCCACATGCGCAGCCGCAGCCTTCACGGCAGCCGCCACATCCATATGGTCATTCATGACGAACAGAACGCCATTCTCTACACAGATATCATTGAGCAGGACAGCCGAGCGGTAGACCTCGGACTTGCTGCCTGTCTTGTCCCTGAGTTGAATCACTGAGGCGCCACCTGCAATAGCCTCACGCGCTATCGCGTCGAGAGGGCGGGTACCCGCTGCCTCGCGGTCAACCACGACATAGAGTCCGCGAACCGATTGAGCCCGTTCCTTCCGCATGATGCAGCCAGCCAGTCTCTTCTCGATGTCATACGTCGCGTAGCGCAATCGCTCAACATCCACCACAGCAAAATGCGAGCCAACTTCCGGAAGCCGCGCAAACTCCTCAAGAACACGAAATGACTCCTCGGCCCTCTTGGCATTGGCCCGGACCACAGCCAGGTAGTCACCGTTCGGGATTCGGGCTCGCAAGTCCGATTCCCTGCCCACATCGGCAACAGCTTCCCTGCTCGAGAGCAATTGTGCTCCTAATGGCTGAACGAGCACCGCGATGTCGTGCCTGACCTGCTTCAACTCCAGGCTGAGCATCTGGTTGTTGGCAACGAAACGCGCGAGGTCTTCGAGAACCCGAAGGCCTTCGGAGGCCCTGTTCACATTGGCATCCACGAGGCGAAGAGAGTCAGAAGGCATTTTTGCCGCGTAATTCTAACACAAGCTACGTAGTCACGGGGACCGCAATCCTCACGCAGCGCGCTTCTGTGAGATTACTGCGCCGATTCACTCCCAAGTTCAGACACAGAGGCTTTCCATCAGGACACCAAGCCCCTCCTGCTCGGCTTTGACGTACGCCTTCCATGCGCAGACGACATCCTGGATTGCGAGTCCTGTCGTATCGAATACCGTTATCTCGTCATCCCGTGTTCGGCCCTGCACGGCACCAGCCACGATTTCTCCTATCTCACCGCCGATATCTGCCCGGGTAATCTCCCCCCGGCTGAACGGGACGTTCATCTCTCCGCTGTGACTGGCCTGCTCCCAATCATCGATAACAACCGTGGCACGTGTGAGAATGGCAGCCTCCAATTCCTGTTTTCCCGGAGCATCAGCCCCGACACAATTGAAATGCATGCCTCGTGTGACCCAGTCGTTCTTCACTATCGGAGAGGTGCTCGGGGTGACGGTGACAACCACATCACTTCCTCTGACCACCTCTTCAGGACTCACACACGTCACAGTCTTCAGCTTAAGTCGTTTCGCAGCAACAAGCGCCAGATTCTCAGCCTTCTCTCTCACCACGTCATATATGCGGCACTCAGCCACTCTCATGACACTGCGTATGGCTTCCAACTGATAGAACGACTGGTAGCCGGCACCTATCAGGCCAAGAACTCGAGAGTCGGGCCTCGCAAGATACCTCGTGGCCACTCCCGCCGCCGCTGCGGTTCTCATCGCCGTGATGCGAGTGCCGTCCATGATTGCCAGCGGTTCGCCAGTCTCGGGCTTGAAAAGCACTATCGTCGCCATCACGGTGGGAAGGCCATGACGGGAAGGATTCTGAGGATGGACATTCACCATTTTCACGCCCGCCTGTCCGAGTCCCTCCATGAAAGCCGGCATCACCCTGAGGTCGCCACCATGCTCATTGAAGTAGAGGTAACTCTTGGGTGGCATCTGCACGCGCCCTCTTCCCCTCTCTCCGAACGCCTGCTCGACAAGGTCCAGAACTTCGGGCATGTCCAGTACTTTCGCAATGTCGCCTGAACTCAGTATTCGCATCTGTCCAGCCATGTATCTGACCTCCTCTCGGCATCATTCACGCTCACAAGAAAGGGGTGGGTGGCCGTAGGCCACCCACCCCCGGGGTTCATCCCAGAGAGACACTCTCTCTGCGACCTAGTCCTCCCACTCGCTTCCACCCTTTCTCCACTTGGAGAGGCACACGGACAGGCCGCCGATAAACACAATCCACATAATCACTGCTGCGATAATCGCTTCTGTTGTCACTTGTCCATCACCTCCTGCTATTCCTCTTTGCGGCCCTTGGTCTTCAACGAGCCAAGCACGAAGCTCAGGATGAGAGTCACGATCAACACGCCCCAGATAGCGTTGCTTGCCCAGCGGGGATAGCCGCCATAGGAGTTCGGGATGTCGTTCATGAAGCCACCATAGACGGCAACAAAGATGAGGGCTGCAGGCACAACAAACTTGACCATTATGTCGAACCACGCGCCAATGCTGAAGTCAGACGTCTCATTGACGAACTCCCGCAACCTGCTGGCGGGGAATACCCATCCAATCACGAGACATCCTATGGCTCCCGTAATCAGAAGGCCATAGAAGGACACCGCCCTGTCAAGGATATCAGGTCCCCAGTACAGACCGGCGTTCGTTGTGAACAGGATTCCAATCAGGAATCCAACGATACAGACACCGAGAGTGGTCCTGACCCTGCTCCAACCGAACTTGTCCATGAGCGGACTGATAACGCCGCCGTACGCAAGGAAGTAGGCAGACGAGAGTCCGAGAAGGAACAGGCACACGAAGAATATGACGCCGAATAGCGCGTTTGCGCCGGGCAGCATCGAGATGGCCACCGGCCATGTGATGAACGCCAGGCCGACGCTTGCGGCACTCACTTCTTCAACGGGAATGGAAAGAGATTGCATCAGGAAGCCGACCACGCTGAATACGGCGAATCCAGCGAAGAAGCTGGTCGCACAGTTGCCGAAGCCTGTGATGAATGCGTTGTTGTTCACATCA